>NZ_JBEYJU010000090.1:0-38115 GCF_040703965.1 Streptomyces sp. NPDC006655
GAAACCCCAGGAAGATCCGCTCCGCAGCTGCTCGCTGCGGGCCTTCCGGCGTTCCTGTGCCCACGGGGGTGGGTGGTGCGGTTCGGTGGCGGCTGACGGCCGCCTGAGGCTTCTCACGCCCCTGGGGTCGCACCTGCGTCGCTCAAGACGTGAACCTGAGAAAGCCGCCGGGTCGACCGGAACCGTCGAGTTCCGGCCACCCCGGCGGCACGTTTCTGCTCGGGTGTGGTGCGGGTCAGGCGTCCTCGTGGGTGGCGACCGCGCGCCGGGCGTCCGCGTCGAGGACTCCCCAGCTGATCAGCTGCTCCGTGAGGACCGAGGGCGACTGGTCGTAGATGACGGCCAGTGTGCGCAGGTCGTCCTGGCGGATCGACAGCACCTTGCCGTTGTAGTCACCGCGCTGGGACTGGATCGTCGCCGCGTACCGCTGCAGCGGGCCCGCCTTCTCGGCCGGCACGGTGGCCAGCCGCTCCAGGTCGAGGACCAGCTTCGGCGGGGGCTCGGCGGCACCGCCGGGAGTGGTGCCGGGCAGCAGCTCCTGCACCGGGACACCGTAGAAATCCGCCAACTCGGCAAGGCGCTGCACGGTCACGGCACGGTCGCCGCGCTCGTACGAACCGACCACGACGGCCTTCCAGCGACCCTGGGACTTCTCCTCGACACCGTGGAGGGAAAGGCCCTGCTGGGTGCGGATGGCCCGGAGCTTGGCCCCGAGCTGTTTGGCGTATTCGCTGGACATATGGCTCCCCGGACACTGTGTCGACGCGGCCGGCTTGGTTCCCGCCGCGCGGCTGGTAACTCACTGTGAGGTTACGCAGCGTTACTCTCCTGCGTCAAGCCGAATGGTCCGCACCGACTCTTCCGTGCGAGCCATGACCGATTACGCCAAGGGGGTGATCGGGGGCTCTGGGTCACCTGCTACCGTGGATGGCGCAAATCCGACGTCCTTTAAGGTCCGTCCCGTGAGGCGGAGAAGGAGGTCCGTTTCGTATGGACAAGCAGGTAAGGCCTGATCTTCAGGCGTCCGATGCCCGGCCCGTTCTCGAAGGGCCCGACATCGCGCGGGTGCTGACCCGCATCGCCCACGAGATCGTCGAGCGCGCCAAGGGCGCCGACGACGTGGTGCTCCTCGGCATCCCGACCCGTGGCGTCTTCCTCGCCCGGCGGCTCGCCGCCAAGCTGGAGCAGGTCACCGACCGCAAGATCCCCGTCGGCTCGCTCGACATCACCATGTACCGCGACGACCTGCGCATGCACCCGCCGCGCGCGCTGGCCCGCACCGAGATCCCGGGCGACGGCATCGACGGCAGGCTGGTCGTCCTCGTCGACGACGTGCTCTTCTCGGGCCGCACCATCCGCGCCGCCCTCGACGCCCTGAACGACATCGGGCGCCCGCGCGCGGTCCAGCTCGCGGTCCTCGTCGACCGCGGCCACCGCGAACTGCCCATCCGCGCCGACTACGTCGGCAAGAACCTCCCCACGTCGTTGCGGGAGACGGTCAAGGTCCTGCTCGCCGAGGAGGACGGTCGCGACACCGTGCTGCTCGGCGCGAAGCCGGCCCAGTAGCGGACCGAGCGGGTCGCGCCGGTCCGGCGCGCCCAGGTCCGCCCGCAATCTCCCGATATGTGAACTGCCCTACGGAGCCTGACAGATGCAGCGTCATCTCATCTCGGCCGCCGACCTCACCCGCGACGACGCCGTCCTGATCCTCGACACCGCCGAGGAGATGGCCCGGGTCGCCGACCGGCCGATCAAGAAGCTGCCGACCCTGCGCGGCCGCACCGTCGTCAACCTCTTCTTCGAGGACTCGACCCGCACCCGGATCTCCTTCGAGGCCGCCGAGAAGCGCCTCTCCGCCGACGTCATCAACTTCACCGCCAAGGGGTCGAGCGTCTCCAAGGGCGAGTCCCTGAAGGACACTGCCCAGACCCTGGAGGCCATGGGCGTCGACGCCGTCGTCATCCGGCACGGCGCCTCGGGCGCCCCCTACCGCCTCGCCAACTCCGGCTGGATCGACGCCGCCGTCATCAACGCGGGCGACGGCACCCACCAGCACCCCACCCAGGCCCTCCTGGACGCCTTCACCATGCGCCGCCGGCTCGTCGGCCGGGACGCCGGGCTCGGCCAGGACCTGGCCGGCAAGCGCATCACGCTCGTCGGCGACGTGCTGCACAGCCGGGTCGCCCGCTCCAACGTCGACCTGCTGCACACCCTCGGCGCCGAGGTCACCCTGGTCGCCCCGCCCACCCTGGTGCCGGTCGGCGTCGAACACTGGCCCTGCGAGGTGTCCTACGACCTCGACGCCGTCCTTCCCAAGTCCGACGCGGTGATGATGCTGCGCGTGCAGCGCGAGCGCATGAACGCCGCGTTCTTCCCGACCGAGCGCGAGTACTCGCGGCGCTACGGACTCGACGGCGACCGGATGGCGAGGATGCCCGAGCACGCCGTCGTGATGCACCCCGGCCCGATGGTCCGCGGCATGGAGATCACCGCCGAGGTCGCCGACTCCGAGCGCTGCACCGTGGTCGAGCAGGTGGCAAACGGAGTCTCCATCCGGATGGCCGTTCTGTACCTCCTGCTCGGCGGCAACGAACCCGCCGTCAGCCATGCCCGCACCATCGAGGAGAAGTAACACCCATGAGCAAGATCCTGATCCGTGGTGCGAAGGTGCTCGGCGGTGAGCCGCAGGACGTCCTGATCGACGGCGAGGTCGTCGAGGCGGTCGGCGCCGGTCTGTCCGCCGAGGGCGCGGAGGTCGTCGAGGCGTCGGGCAAGGTGCTGCTGCCGGGCCTGGTGGACCTGCACACGCATCTGCGCGAGCCCGGGCGCGAGGACTCCGAGACGGTCCTCACCGGCACCCGCGCGGCCGCGAGCGGCGGCTACACGGCCGTCTTCGCCATGGCCAACACCTTCCCGGTCGCCGACACCGCCGGCGTGGTCGAGCAGGTCTACCGGCTCGGCCGGGAGCACGGCTACTGCGACGTCCAGCCCATCGGCGCCGTCACCGTCGGCCTGGAGGGCAGGAAGCTCGCCGAACTGGGCGCCATGCACGAGTCGGCCGCCGGGGTCACCGTCTTCTCCGACGACGGCAAGTGCGTCGACGACGCCGTGATCATGCGCCGCGCCCTGGAGTACGTGAAGGCCTTCGGCGGGGTGGTCGCCCAGCACGCGCAGGAGCCCCGGCTGACCGAGGGCGCCCAGATGAACGAGGGCGTCGTCTCGGCGGAGCTGGGGCTGGGCGGCTGGCCCGCCGTCGCCGAGGAGTCGATCATCGCACGCGACGTGCTGCTCGCCGAGCACGTCGGGTCCCGGGTCCACATCTGCCACCTGTCGACCGCGGGATCCGTCGAGATCGTCCGCTGGGCCAAGGCCCGGGGCATCGACGTCACCGCCGAGGTCACCCCGCACCACCTGCTCCTCACCGACGAACTGGTGCGGTCCTACAACCCGGTCTACAAGGTCAACCCGCCGCTGCGCACCGAGCGCGACGTGCTGGCGCTGCGCGAGGCCCTCGCCGACGGCACGATCGACATCGTCGCCACCGACCACGCCCCGCACCCGCACGAGGACAAGGACTGCGAGTGGGCCGCGGCCGCCATGGGGATGGTGGGCCTGGAGACCGCCCTGTCCGTGGTCCAGGAGACCATGGTGGACACGGGCCTGCTGACCTGGGCCGGCGTCGCCGACCGGATGTCCGTCAAGCCCGCGCGCATCGGGCAGGCCGCCGGCCACGGCCGTCCCGTCTCGGCTGGTGAGCCCGCCAACCTCACCCTCGTCGACACGGAATACCGTGGCCTCGTGGACCCCGCGGGCTTCGCCTCGCGCAGCCGCAACACCCCGTACGAGGGACGCGAGCTGCCGGGCCGTGTCACCCACACGTGGCTGCGGGGCAAGGCGACGCTCGTGGACGGGAAGCTCACGTGACACCTCTCATCCTGCTGGCAGACGAGAAGAAGTCGGCCGCGGTCACCGACTGGGCCGCGCGCATCGGCTGGCTGGTCGGCCTGGCGCTCTTCGTCGCGCTCGTCTACTGGCTGATGCGCGAGGGCTGGAAATGGCGCGGCACCCTCCAGGGCGACCTGCCCGCGCTGCCCAGCGCGCCGGACGACCCCGGTGCCGTGAGACTGACCATGAGCGGCCGCTACCACGGCTCCACCACCGCCGGGCAGTGGCTGGACCGCATCGTGGCCCAAGGCCTCGGCTCCCGCAGCCGGGCCGAGCTCACCCTGACCGACGCGGGCCTGGACGTCGTACGCCCCGGGGCGAGCGACTTCTTCATCCCCGCCGACGCGCTCCGCGAGGCCCTGCTGGGCAAGGGCATCGCGGGCAAGGTCCTCACCGAGGGCGGACTCCTCGTGGTGACCTGGGCGCACGGCGACAAGCTGATCGACTCCGGTTTCCGCTCCGACCACGCGGCCGAGCACACCGAGTGGGTCGACGCCATCAACTCCATGATCAAAACCAACAGCACGGAAGGCGCCGAACGATGACGACCTCCACAAGGGGAACCGCCAAGGCTCCCGCCGTACTCGTCCTGGAGGACGGCCGGATCTTCCGCGGCCGCGCCTACGGGGCCGTGGGGGAGACCTTCGGCGAGGCCGTGTTCTCCACCGGCATGACCGGCTACCAGGAGACCCTCACCGACCCCTCCTACGACCGCCAGATCGTGGTCGCCACCGCCCCCCAGATCGGCAACACGGGGTGGAACGACGAGGACGACGAGTCCGGCCGCATCTGGGTCTCCGGCTACGTCGTGCGCGACCCCGCGCGCGTGCCCTCCAACTGGCGCTCCAGGCGCTCCCTGGACGACGAACTGGTCGCCCAGGGCGTGGTCGGCATCTCCGGTATCGACACCCGCGCCCTCACCCGCCACCTGCGCGAGCGCGGCTCCATGCGGTCCGGGATCTTCTCCGGCGAGGCGATCGCCCCCGACGCCGAGCTGGTCGAGCGCGTGCAGGCCCAGCCGCACATGAAGGGCGCCAGCCTCTACGAGGAGGTCGCCACCAAGGAGGCCTACGTCGTCCCGGCCGTCGGGGAGAAGCGATTCACCGTCGCCGCCGTCGACCTCGGCATCAAGGGCATGACCCCGCAGCGGATGGCCGAGCGGGGCATCGAGGTGCACGTGCTGCCCGCGACCGCCACGGTGGAGGACGTCTACGCCGTCTCCCCGGACGGGGTGTTCTTCTCCAACGGCCCCGGCGACCCAGCCACGGCCGACGGCCCGGTGGCCCTGATGACCGCCGTCCTGGAGCGGAAGACCCCGCTCTTCGGCATCTGCTTCGGCAACCAGATCCTCGGCCGCGCGCTCGGCTTCGGCACCTACAAGCTGAAGTACGGCCACCGGGGCATCAACCAGCCGGTCCAGGACCGTACGACCGGCAAGGTCGAGGTCACCGCGCACAACCACGGGTTCGCCGTGGACGCGCCGCTCGACAAGGTCAGCGAGACGAGGTTCGGCCGCGCCGAGGTCTCGCACGTCTGCCTGAACGACGACGTCGTGGAAGGCCTGCAACTGCTGGACCAGCCGGCCTTCTCCGTCCAGTACCACCCCGAAGCGGCAGCGGGCCCGCACGACGCCGCCTACCTGTTCGACCGCTTCACGTCTTTGATGAGCACCGCTTCGATGGAGGGCCAGCGTGCCTAAGCGCACCGATATCCAGTCCGTCCTGGTCATCGGCTCCGGCCCGATCGTCATCGGCCAGGCAGCCGAGTTCGACTACTCCGGTACCCAGGCCTGCCGTGTGCTGCGTGCCGAGGGCCTGCGGGTCATCCTGGTCAACTCCAACCCGGCGACGATCATGACCGACCCGGAGATCGCCGACGCGACCTATGTCGAGCCGATCACCCCGGAGTTCGTCGAGAAGATCATCGCGAAGGAGCGTCCCGACGCGCTGCTGCCCACCCTGGGCGGTCAGACGGCTCTGAACACCGCGATCTCGCTCGACGAGAACGGTGTCCTGGCCAAGTACGGTGTCGAGCTGATCGGCGCCAACGTCGAGGCCATCAACAAGGGCGAGGACCGCGACCTGTTCAAGGAGGTCGTGGAGGAGGTCCGCAAGAAGATCGGGCACGGCGAGTCGGCCCGCTCGGTCATCTGCCACACCATGGACGAGGTCATCGCGGGCGTCGAGGAGCTCGGCGGCGGTTACCCGGTCGTGGTGCGTCCCTCGTTCACGATGGGCGGCGCCGGTTCCGGTTTCGCGCACGACGAGGAGGAGCTGCGCCGGATCGCCGGTCAGGGCCTGACGCTGTCGCCGACCACCGAGGTGCTCCTGGAGGAGTCCATCCTGGGGTGGAAGGAGTACGAGCTGGAGCTGATGCGCGACAAGCACGACAACGTGGTGGTCGTCTGCTCCATCGAGAACTTCGACCCCATGGGCGTGCACACCGGTGACTCGATCACCGTCGCCCCGGCGATGACGCTGACCGACCGCGAGTACCAGATCCTGCGGGACATCGGCATCGCCGTGATCCGTGAGGTCGGTGTGGACACGGGCGGCTGCAACATCCAGTTCGCGGTGAACCCGGAGGACGGCCGGGTCATCGTCATCGAGATGAACCCGCGTGTGTCGCGGTCCTCGGCGCTGGCCTCCAAGGCGACCGGCTTCCCGATCGCGAAGATCGCGGCGAAGCTGGCCGTCGGCTACACCCTGGACGAGATCCCGAACGACATCACGCAGGAGACCCCGGCCTCCTTCGAGCCCACGCTCGACTACGTGGTCGTCAAGGCGCCGCGGTTCGCGTTCGAGAAGTTCCCGCAGGCGGACTCGACGCTGACCACGACCATGAAGTCGGTCGGTGAGGCGATGGCCATCGGCCGGAACTTCCCCGAGGCCTTCCAGAAGGCGCTGCGCTCGCTGGAGAAGAAGGGCAGCCAGTTCACGTTCGTCGGCGACCCGGGTGACAAGCGGACGCTGCTGGTCGAGGCGGTGCGGCCCACCGACGGCCGGATCAACACCGTCATGCAGGCCATCCGCGCGGGCGCCACCCCCGAGGAGGTCTTCGAGTACACGAAGATCGACCCGTGGTTCGTGGACCAGCTGTTCCTGATCAAGGAGATCGCCGACGAGCTGGCCGGGGCCGCCGAGCTGAGCGCCGACCTGCTGGCCGAGGCCAAGCGGCACGGCTTCTCCGACCAGCAGATCGCCGAGATCCGCGGCCTGCGCGAGGACGTGGTGCGCGAGGTGCGGCACGCGCTCGGGGTGCGCCCGGTCTACAAGACGGTCGACACCTGCGCCGCCGAGTTCGCCGCGAAGACGCCGTACTTCTACTCCTCCTACGACGAGGAGAGCGAGGTCGCGCCGCGCCAGAAGCCGGCCGTCATCATCCTGGGCTCCGGCCCGAACCGGATCGGCCAGGGCATCGAGTTCGACTACTCGTGCGTGCACGCCTCCTTCGCCCTGGCGGACGCGGGCTACGAGACGGTCATGGTCAACTGCAATCCGGAGACCGTCTCCACCGACTACGACACCTCCGACCGGCTGTACTTCGAGCCGCTCACCCTGGAGGACGTCCTGGAGATCGTGCACGCCGAGCAGCAGGCCGGCCCGGTCGCGGGCGTGGTCGTGCAACTGGGCGGGCAGACCCCGCTGGGCCTGTCGCAGGCGCTGAAGGACAACGGCGTGCCGATCGTGGGCACGTCCCCGGAGGCGATCCACGCGGCCGAGGACCGGGGCGCGTTCGGGCGGGTGCTGGCCGAGGCGGGCCTGCCGGCGCCCAAGCACGGCACGGCCACCACCTTCACCGAGGCCAAGGCCATCGCCGACGAGATCGGCTACCCGGTACTCGTGCGGCCCTCCTACGTCCTCGGTGGCCGGGGCATGGAGATCGTCTACGACGAGATGCGGCTGGAGGCGTACATCGCCGAGTCGACCGAGATCAGCCCCACCCGGCCGGTCCTGGTCGACCGGTTCCTGGACGACGCGATCGAGATCGACGTCGACGCCCTCTACGACGGCCAGGAGCTGTACCTCGGCGGTGTCATGGAGCACATCGAGGAAGCCGGCATCCACTCCGGCGACTCGGCGTGCGCGCTGCCCCCGATCACGCTGGGCGGCTTCGACATCAAGCGGCTGCGGGCCTCCACCGAGGCCATCGCCCGCGGCGTCGGCGTCCGCGGCCTGATCAACATCCAGTTCGCGATGGCCGGGGACATCCTCTACGTCCTGGAAGCCAACCCGCGTGCCTCCCGCACGGTCCCCTTCACCTCGAAGGCGACCGCGGTGCCCCTGGCGAAGGCCGCCGCCCGGATCTCGCTGGGCGCCACCGTCGCCGAACTGCGCGCCGAGGGCCTGCTGCCCGCCCGCGGCGACGGCGGCGAGCTGCCCTTCGACGCGCCGATCTCCGTCAAGGAAGCGGTCATGCCCTGGTCGCGGTTCCGCGACATCCAGGGCCGTGGCGTGGACACCGTGCTGGGCCCGGAGATGCGCTCCACCGGCGAGGTCATGGGCATCGACTCCGTCTTCGGCACCGCCTACGCCAAGTCCCAGGCCGGAGCGTACGGTCCGCTGCCGACCAAGGGCCGCGCGTTCATCTCGGTCGCCAACCGCGACAAGCGGTCGATGATCTTCCCGGCGCGGGAGCTGGTCGCCCACGGCTTCGAACTCCTCGCCACCTCCGGCACCGCCGAGGTGCTCAAGCGCAACGGCATCAACGCCACCGTCGTGCGCAAGCAGTCCGAGGGGATCGGGCCGAACGGCGAGAAGACCATCGTCCAGCTCATCCACGACGGCGACGTCGACCTCATCGTCAACACCCCGTACGGCACGGGGGGTCGCCTGGACGGGTACGAGATCCGGACCGCGGCGGTGGCCCGGTCGGTGCCGTGCCTGACCACCGTGCAGGCGCTGGCCGCGGCCGTGCAGGGGATCGACGCGCTGAACCACGGGGACGTGGGGGTGCGGTCGCTCCAGGAGCACGCGGAGAGGTTGACGGCCGCGAGGGACTGAGAGGGTCGTAGTGAGGCTGCGGGCCGCCTTGTGGCTGGTCGCGCAGTTCCCCGCGCCCCCTTCGGGGCGCTCGGCTGAGGGGGGACTCCGGAAACGGCGTCCCCCCTTCGTGTGAGGACATCGATGTACAAGATCTTCTTCCAGCTCGTCTTCCGGCGAATGGATCCCGAAGCCGCCCACCACCTCGCCTTCCGGTGGATCCGGCTCGTCGCCCGCATCCCCGTGCTGCGGACCTTCGTCGCCGCCGCGCTCGCGCCCCGCTACAAGGAACTGCGCACCGAGGCCTTCGGGCTGCGGATGCACGGGCCGTTCGGGCTCGCGGCCGGGTTCGACAAGAACGCCGTGGCGATCGACGGGATGTCGATGCTCGGGTTCGACCACGTCGAGATCGGGACCGTGACCGGCGAGGCCCAGCCCGGCAATCCCAGGAAGCGGCTGTTCCGGCTGGTCGCCGACCGGGCGCTGATCAACCGCATGGGCTTCAACAACGACGGTTCGCTGACCGTCGCCGCCCGGCTCGCGACCCGGGAGCCCGTCTTCAGGACCGTCGTGGGCGTCAACATCGGCAAGACCAAGGCGGTACCCGAGGCCGAGGCGGTGGGCGACTACGTGAAGTCCGCCGAGCGGCTCGCGCCGTACGCCGACTACGTGGTCGTGAACGTCTCGTCACCGAACACGCCGGGGCTGCGCAACCTGCAGGCCACCGAGGCGCTCAGGCCGCTGCTGAGCGCCGTCCGCGAGGCCGCCGACCGGGTCGTGGCCCACCGCAGGGTCCCGCTGCTGGTGAAGATCGCGCCCGATCTCGCCGACGAGGACGTGGACGCCGTCGCCGACCTGGCCGTGGAGCTGGGCCTGGACGGGATCATCGCGACCAACACCACCATCGCGCGCGACGGGCTGGGGCTGCGGTCCGACCCGGCCCTGGTGAAGGAGACCGGCGGGCTCTCCGGGGCGCCGCTGAAGGCGCGCTCACTGGAGGTGCTGCGGCGCCTCTACGCGCGCGTGGGCGACCGGATCACCCTGGTGGGCGTCGGCGGCGTGGAGAACGCCGAGGACGCCTGGCAGCGCATCCTGGCCGGCGCCACGCTGGTCCAGGGCTACAGCGCCTTCGTCTACGAGGGGCCGTTCTACGCTCGTGCCCTGCACAAGGGTCTCGCGGCGCGCCTGCGCACCAGCCCGTACGCCAGCCTCGCCGACGCGGTCGGCGCCGACGTGAGGAAGACCGTATGAGCCCCCTGGAGCCCTTCGGCGCGCGGCTGCGCCGTGTGATGGACGAGCGGGGTCCGCTGTGCGTCGGCATCGACCCGCACGCCTCGCTGCTCTCCGAGTGGGGTCTGGACGACGACGTGGCGGGTCTGGAGCGGTTCAGCCGCACCGTCGTCGAGGCGGTGGCCGACCGGGTCGCCGTCATGAAGCCGCAGAGCGCGTTCTTCGAGCGGTTCGGCTCGCGCGGGGTGGCCGTTCTGGAACGGGTGGTGCAGGAGGCGCGGGCGGCCGGGACGCTGGTCGTCATGGACGCCAAGCGCGGTGACATCGGCTCCACCATGGCCGGGTACGCGGAGGCCTTCCTCGGCAAGGACGCCCCGCTGTTCTCGGACGCCCTGACCGTCTCGCCGTACCTCGGCTACGGCTCGCTCAGCCCGGCCGTCGCGCTGGCCCGGGAGAGCGGCGCCGGCCTGTTCGTGCTGGCGCTCACCTCCAACCCGGAGGGGCCCGAGGTGCAGCACGCGGTCCGCGGGGACGGACGCACGGTCGGCGCGACCATGCTGGCCCACCTCGCCGCCGAGAACGCGGGGGAGGAGCCGCTGGGCTCCTTCGGTGCCGTCGTGGGCGCCACGGTCGGCGACCTGTCGTCGTACGACCTCGACATCAACGGTCCGCTCCTCGCGCCCGGGGTCGGTGCGCAGGGGGCGACGGCGGCCGACCTGCCCAGGGTCTTCGGGGCGGCCGTGCGCAACGTGATTCCGAACGTGAGCCGAGGTGTTTTGCGTCACGGTCCCGACGTCGGCGCCCTGCGGGCGGCCGCGGAGCGGTTCGCGGGTGAGATCCAACACGTCGTCGCAGGTCGGTGACTCCTCCGAGAAGCGCCCCGGCGGGCGCTTCGGCGGCGGCCCGAACGTGAATACATCCTCAAATCCCGGGCAGTATGTCTGAAATGTCCGGCCTGACGGAGGCTGACCAGGACTTTTCCGCTGTTCTCGCTGACTCCGGCGGACTTGCCCGCTAGTCTCCGAGCAGAGTCAACGGGCAAGCGTGTTGCTCGTAGCTCCCCAGGTGTGGGGCGACTAGGTTCCTCACCGGTCCGTATCCGACAGTTCGACATCCGAGGTGACGTAGGCGTGGCTCTTCCGCCCCTTACCCCTGAACAGCGCGCAGCCGCGCTCGAAAAGGCCGCCGCGGCTCGCCGGGAGCGGGCCGAGGTCAAGAATCGACTCAAGCACTCCGGCGCCTCTCTTCACGAGGTCATCAAGCAGGGCCAGGAAAACGACGTCATCGGCAAGATGAAGGTTTCCGCCCTGCTCGAGTCCCTGCCGGGCGTGGGCAAGGTCCGCGCCAAGCAGATCATGGAGCGTCTCGGGATCTCCGAGAGCCGCCGCGTGCGTGGCCTCGGCTCCAACCAGATCGCCTCCCTGGAGCGCGAGTTCGGCAGCACCGGCTCCTGATCGCCGAGCTGCCCGGGAGGGCCGTCCCGGGCAACCCGCGATTGCTGGAATAATCGCTGCATGGCTGCAACATTCCGGGGGACGACCCCCGAGCCCCCGGACGTACGTCCGCGACTGACCGTGCTCTCCGGCCCCTCAGGGGTCGGCAAGAGCACGGTCGTCGCCCATATGCGCAAGGCCCACCCGGAGGTCTGGCTCTCGGTCTCGGCCACCACCCGCAAGCCCCGCCCCGGTGAGAAGCACGGGGTCCACTACTTCTTCGTCTCCGACGACGAGATGGACAAGCTGATCGCCAACGGCGAACTCCTGGAGTGGGCCGAGTTCGCGGGCAACCGCTACGGCACGCCGCGCGCGGCCGTGCTCGAGCACCTGGAGTCCGGTGTGCCGGTCCTCCTGGAGATCGACCTCCAGGGCGCCCGACAGGTCCGCGAGACCATGCCCGAGGGCCGGCTGGTGTTCCTGGCCCCGCCCTCCTGGGAGGAGCTGGTGCGCAGGCTCACCGGGCGCGGCACCGAGGCGCCCGAGGTGATCGAGCGGCGGCTGGACGCGGCCAAGGTCGAGCTCGCGGCGGAGCCGGAGTTCGACGAGACGCTGGTCAACACCTCCGTCGAGGACGTGGCGCGCGAGCTGCTAGCCTTGATGGACGTTGTGTGATCGTCGCTGATCATTCAGACTGAATCTTTCCCATCCATCGGAAGGCAGAGCGTGTCCTCTTCCATCACCGCGCCCGAGGGCATCATCAACCCTCCGATCGACGAGCTCCTCGAGGCCACCGACTCGAAGTACAGCCTCGTGATCTACGCGGCCAAGCGCGCCCGTCAGATCAACGCGTACTACTCGCAGCTCGGCGAGGGCCTCCTCGAGTACGTCGGTCCGCTCGTCGACACCCACGTCCACGAGAAGCCGCTCTCCATCGCCCTGCGCGAGATCAACGCGGGTCTGCTGACGTCCGAGGCCATCGAGGGCCCGGCGCAGTAGTACTTTCGTATTGCTGTTGACTTATCCACAGGCCCGGCAGTCACGCTGCCGGGCCTGTGGTGTGTCATGGAGTCGTGAGTTCGTCGTGAGTTCGTGGATTCGTCGAATGGAGGCCCGGTGAGCAAGCCGAAGGTCGTGCTGGGGGTCAGTGGCGGCATCGCCGCCTACAAGGCCTGTGAGCTGCTGAGAAGGTTCACCGAGTCGGGTCACGACGTCCGGGTCGTGCCGACCGCCTCCGCGCTGCACTTCGTCGGCGCCGCCACCTGGTCCGCGCTCTCCGGCAACCCGGTCTCCACCGAGGTCTGGGACCACGTCGAGGAGGTCCCGCACGTCCGGATCGGCCAGCACGCCGACCTGGTCGTCGTCGCCCCGGCCACCGCCGACACGCTCGCCAGGGCGGCCCACGGCCTCGCCGACGACCTGCTCACCAACACCCTGCTCACGGCCCGCTGCCCGGTCGTCTTCGCGCCCGCGATGCACACCGAGATGTGGGAGCACCCGGCCACCCAGGAGAACGTGGCCACGCTGCGCCGCCGCGGCGCAGTCGTCGTCGAGCCCGCGGTCGGCCGGCTCACCGGCGTCGACACCGGCAAGGGCCGGCTGCCCGACCCGGGGGAGATCTTCGAGGTCTGCCGCCGGGTCCTGGCCCGGGGCGTCACCGAGCCCGACCTGAAGGGCCGCCACGTCGTCGTCTCCGCCGGCGGCACCCGGGAACCCCTCGACCCCGTCCGCTTCCTCGGCAACCGCTCCTCGGGCAAGCAGGGCTACGCCCTCGCCCGTACGGCCGCCGCCCGGGGTGCCCGGGTGACCCTGGTCGCCGCGAACACCACCGGCCTGCCGGACCCGGCGGGCGTGGACGTCGTCCCGGTCGGCACGGCCGTACAGCTGCGCGAGGCGGTGCTGAAGGCCGCCGCGGACGCCGACGCCGTGGTGATGGCCGCGGCCGTCGCCGACTTCCGGCCCGCGGTCTACGCGTCCGGAAAGATCAAGAAGAAGGACGGCCAGGAGCCCGAGCCGATCGTGCTGGTGCGGAATCCGGACATCCTCGCGGAGATCTCGGCCGACCGGGCGCGGCCCGGACAGGTGATCGTCGGCTTCGCCGCCGAGACCGACGACGTCCTCGCCAACGGCCGCGCCAAGCTGGCCCGCAAGGGCTGCGACCTGCTCGTCGTGAACGAGGTGGGGGAGCGCAAGACCTTCGGCTCCGAGGAGAACGAGGCCGTGGTGCTCGGTGCCGACGGCAGCGAGACACCGGTGCCGCACGGGCCCAAGGAGGCGCTCGCCGACGTGGTGTGGGATCTGGCGGCGGCCCGTTTGGGTTAACTTTTTCTGGCCATTTGTCAACTTACTGAGAGGTCGCATTCCGGCGCGATGGCTCTGGCCAAGGCCGCCGGCCATTGGGCAGAATGCCCGTGCCGCAGGTCACAGCACTCCCGAGTGTCGAGACAGGTGGGCTTGCGGCAGAGTGCGACCGATAAACTGTTCTCGGACGACGCCCGGGTGCAGCCCCCGTGTCGTCCGCCAATGATCAGCCAGCAGCCGCTGCAACCCCAGGGAGCGTTGTGTCCCGTCGCCTGTTCACCTCGGAGTCCGTGACCGAGGGTCACCCCGACAAGATCGCTGACCAGATCAGCGACACCATTCTCGACGCGCTTCTGCGGGAGGACCCGACCTCCCGGGTCGCCGTCGAGACGCTGATCACCACCGGCCTCGTGCACGTGGCCGGCGAGGTCACGACCAAGACGTACGCGGACATCGCGACGCTGGTCCGCAACAAGATCCTCGAGATCGGTTACGACTCGTCGAAGAAGGGCTTCGACGGCGCCTCCTGCGGCGTCTCGGTGTCGATCGGCGCACAGTCCCCCGACATCGCCCAGGGCGTGGACACGGCCTACGAGAAGCGTGTCGAGGGCGACGAGGACGAGCTCGACAAGCAGGGTGCCGGTGACCAGGGCCTGATGTTCGGCTACGCGACGGACGAGACGCCGACGCTGATGCCGCTGCCGATCTTCCTGGCGCACCGTCTGTCCAAGCGCCTGTCCGAGGTCCGCAAGAACGGCACCATCCCCTACCTGCGCCCCGACGGCAAGACCCAGGTCACCATCGAGTACGACGGCGACAAGGCCGTCCGTCTCGACACGGTCGTGGTCTCCAGCCAGCACGCCTCGGACATCGACCTGGAGTCGCTGCTCGCCCCCGACATCCGCGAGTTCGTGGTGGAGGCGGAGCTGAAGGCGCTGCTCGAGGACGGCATCAAGCTGGACACCGAGAACTACCGTCTGCTGGTCAACCCGACCGGCCGTTTCGAGATCGGCGGCCCGATGGGCGACGCGGGTCTGACCGGCCGCAAGATCATCATCGACACCTACGGCGGTATGGCCCGCCACGGTGGCGGTGCGTTCTCGGGCAAGGACCCGTCCAAGGTCGACCGCTCGGCCGCGTACGCGATGCGCTGGGTCGCCAAGAACGTGGTCGCGGCGGGTCTGGCCGCCCGCTGCGAGGTCCAGGTCGCGTACGCGATCGGCAAGGCCGAGCCGGTGGGTCTGTTCGTGGAGACCTTCGGCACCGCCAAGATCGACCACGAGAAGATCGAGAAGGCGATCGACGAGGTCTTCGACCTGCGTCCGGCCGCGATCATCCGTGACCTCGACCTGCTCCGTCCGATCTACGCCCAGACCGCGGCGTACGGTCACTTCGGCCGTGAACTCCCCGACTTCACGTGGGAGCGCACGGACCGCGTGGACGCCCTGCGCAAGGCCGCCGGCCTCTGAGGCGGACAGCGGTAGGGCAGTCGACGCCGGCTCCCGCGACCACCTTCCGGTGGCCGCGGGAGCCGGCGTCGTCGTGCGGCGGCACGGCCAGGGAAGCCGGTCCTGAACAGCCGCGCACCCTCGGCCGTTGTCAGTCGGGTTTGGTAAGAATGCAAGCGTGAGCAGCGAGAACGGGCAGGGGAGCGGGGGCGCCGAGGGGGCGCGGCCGGAGCAGCTCGCGCTCATCCGCGAGAGCGTACGGGGAGCCACGGTGCCCCGGGCCAAGCCGCGGACCTGGCGGGGGGCCGCGCTCGCCGAGCGGCTGCCGGTGGCGCGCGTGCTGGTGGACAAGGGTGTGCTGCATCTCGACCGGTACTTCGACTACGCCGTCCCCGCCGAGCTGGACGCCGACGCACAGCCCGGGGTCCGGGTCCGGGTCCGGTTCGGGGCCGGCCGCAACCGGGTACGGGACGGCCGCCGGGAGGGCGGGGGCCTCATCGACGGTTTCCTGGTCGAGCGGCGCGACGAGTCCGACTACTCCGGGCCGCTGGCCGCGCTGGCGCAGGTCGTGTCGCCCGAGCCGGTGCTGAGCGAGGAACTCCTGCGGCTGACGCGGGCCGTCGCCGACCGGTACGCGGGGAGCCTCGCCGACGTGCTCCAGCTCGCCGTGCCACCGCGCAGCGCGCGGGCGGAGAAGCGGCCCTCGCCCGAACCCCTGCCGCCGCCCGCGGCACCGGATCCCGGCTCCTGGGCGCGGTACGAGCACGGCTCCGCCTTCATCGAGTCACTGGCCTCCGGCGGCGCCCCGCGCGCCGTGTGGAACGCCCTGCCCGGGCCGGAGTGGAGCGAGGAGATCGCCCGGGCCGTCACCGCCACGCTCGCCTCGGGACGCGGCGCGGTCGTCGTCGTACCGGACGGGCGGGCCGCCGCGCGGGTGGACGCCGCGCTGACCGATGTCCTCGGCACCGGACGGCACGCGCTGCTCACCGCCGACGCCGGGCCGGAGAAGCGGTACACGCAGTGGCTGGCCGTCAGCCGCGGGGCCGTACGGGCGGTGGTGGGGACCCGGGCGGCCATGTTCGCGCCGGTACGGGACCTCGGACTCGTCGCCGTCTGGGACGACGGGGACGACAGCCACAGCGAGCCGCACGCTCCCCAGCCGCACGCCCGGGATGTGCTGCTGCTGCGCGCGGCGCTCGACAAGTGCGCGTTCCTGCTGGGCGGCCGCAGCTGCACGGTGGAGGCCGCGCAGCTGGTGGAGAACGGCTGGGCCCGCCCCCTGGTGGCCGGCCGGGAGCAGGTGCGGCGCACCGCGCCCCTCGTCCGCACGGTCGGGGACGGCGACCTCGCGCGGGACGAGGCGGCACGGGCCGCCCGGCTGCCGACGCTCGCCTGGCAGGCGGTACGGGACGGACTGCGGCACGGACCGGTCCTGGTGCAGGTGCCCCGGCGCGGCTACGTGCCGCGGATGGCCTGCGCCCAGTGCCGGGAGCCGGCGCGCTGCCGGCACTGTGCCGGGCCGCTGGAGGCACGGGACGCGGGTGCGCTGCGCTGCGGGTGGTGCGGGCGCGAGGAGAACGACTGGCACTGTCCGGCGTGCGGGGGCTTCCGGCTGCGCGCCCAGGTGGTCGGGGCCCGGCGGACCGCGGAGGAGCTGGGGCGGGCCTTTCCGGCAGTGCCCGTGCGGACCTCGGGACGCGAGCATGTGCTGGACACCGTGCCGGGGACGCCGGCACTGGTCGTGAGCACCCCCGGCGCCGAGCCGGTCGCCGAGGGCGGCTACGCGGCGGCCCTGCTGCTGGACGGCTGGGCCATGCTCGGGCGGCCGGACCTGCGGGCCGGCGAGGACGCGCTGCGCCGGTGGATGGCCGCCGGGGCACTGGTGCGACCGCAGGAGGAGGGGGGCACCGTGGTCGTCGTCGCGGAGCCGACGCTGCGGCCCGTGCAGGCGCTGGTGCGGTGGGATCCGGTCGGACACGCGGTGCGCGAACTGGCCGAGCGGGCCGAGCTGGGGTTTCCTCCGGTGTCCCGGATGGCGGCGGTGTCGGGACCGCCCGAGGCGCTGGCCGGGTTTCTCGGCACAGCCGAACTGCCTCCGGACGCCGAGGTGTTGGGACCGGTCCCGCTGCCCGTGGTGCGCGCCGGGGCGCCCCGGCGGGTCGGCGCCCCGCCGCCCGGGGAGCACTGGGAACGGGCGCTGGTACGGGTGCCGCCGGGCAGCGGCGCGGCCCTGGCGGCGGCGCTGAAGTCCGCTCAGGCGGCGCGGATGGCCCGGGGGAGCGGGGAGCCGGCGGTGCGGGTGCGGATCGACCCGCCGGACATCGGGTGACGAAGCGGTGCGGCCGGGCAGACGGCGGCCCTCCCGGGTGCTTGCCGGGAGGGCGGAGAGCGGGCGGGTGGGCTCTCGAGGTCAGTCCTGGCGTACGTCTGCCGACGGGTGCGTCAGCCGTTGCGCGGGCCGGGGAAGGCGGTCGGCCTGGCCTCGTCGCGGAGGGTGGGACTGCCGGCCGTCGGCTGGGTGGGCATCGAGCGGGCGGCCGGGACCGTGGGCACGGTGGGCAGGCCGGAGCCCACGTTGAGCGTGCGGGTGCCCGACGGCTCCGTGGGCCGCTCGGTCTCCGGGACCGCCGTGGCCTGGGCCGCGGCGCGACGGGCGCCGTAACGGCGGTGCACCGCCTGCTTGGTGACGCCGAGGGCGGAGCCTACCGCGTCCCACGAGAAGCCGAGCGAGCGGTCGAAGTCCACGGCGGCCGTGACCAGGGTTTCGACGCTGTCCCGGAGTTCCTGGGCGAGTCGGACCGTCGGGGCGGGAGCGCGTCCGTAGACGACGAACCCGGTGGACGGCCCGGAGCGGCGCGGGCGGTAGACGTTGCCCAACTGGGCGGTGAGCGTACGCAGTGCGTCCACCTGCCGGCGGACCCGCTCGATGTCCCGCACCAACAAGTGCAGGCTCGCCCGGGCCTGGGCGTCGTGGGTTGCGTGGTCGGCCATGAACAAGCCTCTCGAACCGGCGTGAAAGGAACGGGCCGCGCGTGCGGCCCGTGGTGGTCAACTCTCTCTTGACCAACGCGTGGACGCTCCGCTGGTCACGGTGTGGGGGCGTATGGGCATATGCGTACGCCCTGTTCGTTCACCCGCGCACCGTCCTGGCTCGCGGCCGGCCGGAGGGCCGGGCGACCCCTGGGGGTGCCGCGCCGTCGGTCGGCCCGTGACCGCGGGCGGCGGTCCGGTGTCGCGGCATAGACTTGTGCGTCGCCCGTCAGTGCCCCCGTCCGAGAGGCCCTCAGCCGCCCATGAAGCTCGTCTTCGCCGGTACCCCCGAAGTCGCCGTTCCCGCTCTGGACGCGCTGATCGCCTCCGGGCGGCACGAGGTGGCCGCCGTGGTCACGCGGCCGGACGCGCCGGCCGGTCGAGGGCGCAGGCTGGTCGCCTCACCCGTGGCCGAGCGGGCGGCGGAGGCCGGCATCGAGGTGCTGAGGCCGTCGAAGCCGCGCGACCCCGAGTTCCTGGAGCGGCTCAGGGAGATCGGGCCGGACTGCTGTCCGGTGGTGGCGTACGGGGCGCTGCTGCCGCGCGTCGCCCTCGACGTCCCTCCCCACGGCTGGGTCAACCTGCACTTCTCGCTGCTGCCCGCCTGGCGCGGAGCGGCGCCCGTGCAGCACTCCATCATGTCCGGGGACGAGATCACGGGGGCGTCCACCTTCCTCATCGAGGAGGGGCTCGACTCCGGACCCGTCTACGGCACCGTCACCGAGGAGATCCGGCCCACCGACACCAGCGGGGACCTGCTGACCCGGCTCGCCTTCGCCGGGTCCGGGCTGCTCGCCGCCACCATGGACGGCATCGAGGACGGCACCCTCAAGCCCGTGCCGCAGCCGGCCGACGGCATCACCCTCGCCCCGAAGATCACTGTCGAGGACGCCAGGGTCGAGTGGTCGGCGCCCGCACTGCGCGTCGACCGGGTCGTCCGGGGCTGCACCCCCGCCCCCGGCGCCTGGACCACCTTCCGCGGCGAGCGGCTCAAGCTGATCCAGGTCACGCCGGTGCCCGAGCGGACCGAGCTCGCGCCGGCCGAGATCGCCGTCGGCAAGAACAGCGTGCACGTGGGGACCGGGTCGTACGCCGTGGAACTGCTCTGGGTGCAGGCCCAGGGCAAGAAGCCGATGCGGGCCGCCGACTGGGCGCGCGGCGTGCGCATCGGCGCCGGGGAGACCCTCGGCGCCTGACCCCCCCTTCCCAGCAGCGGCTTTCCGGCGTACCCGGCGTACGCTTGAAGGCCGCATCCTTCCCGTACCCGGAGCACCTTTTTCGTGAGCGAGCAGTCCCGGCGGCCGCGCAGACCTGCCAAGCCCTACCGCCGTCCCCAGAAGGACCCCGTCCGCATCCTCGCCTTCGAGGCGCTGCGCGCCGTGGACGAGCGGGACGCGTACGCCAACCTCGTGCTGCCGCCGCTGCTGCGCAAGGCCCGGGAGAAGGAGGGACCCGAGAGGTTCGACGCGCGGGACGCCGCGCTCGCCACCGAGCTGGTGTACGGGACGCTGCGTCGGCAGGGGACGTACGACGCGATCATCGCCGCATGCGTCGACCGGCCGCTGCGCGAGGTCGACCCGCCGGTGCTCGACGTGCTCAGCCTCGGGGTGCACCAGCTGCTCGGGACCCGCATCCCCAGCCACGCCGCCGTCTCCGCCTCCGTCGAACTCGCCCGCGTGGTGCTGGGCGACGGGCGGGCCAAGTTCGTCAACGCGGTGCTCCGCAAGGTCGCCCAGGACGACCTGGAGGGCTGGATCGCCCGCGTCGCACCCGCGTACGACGACGATCCCGAGGACCACCTCGCCGTCGTCCACTCGCACCCGCGCTGGGTGGTCTCCGCGCTTTGGGACTCGCTGGGCGGCGGCCGCGCCGGGATCGAGGAACTGCTGGCCGCCGACAACGAACGTCCCGAGGTGACGCTCGTCGCCCGGCCCGGGCGGGCCACCACCGAGGAACTGCTGCGCGAGGACGCGGCCGTGCCGGGGCGCTGGTCGCCGTACGCGGTGCGGCTCACCGAGGGCGGCGAGCCCGGTGCCGTCCCGGCCGTCCAGGAGGGCCGTGCCGGGGTCCAGGACGAGGGCAGCCAGCTGGTGGCCCGCGCGCTGGCCGACGCGCCCGTCGAGGGGCGTGACGAGAAGTGGCTGGACGGCTGCGCCGGGCCCGGCGGCAAGGCCGCACTGCTCGCGGCGCTCGCCGCCGAGCGGGGGGCGTCGCTGCTCGCCTCCGAGAAGCAGCCGCACCGGGCCGGACTGGTCGCGAAGGCGTTGCACGGCAACCCCGGGCCGTACCAGGTGATCGCCGCCGACGGCACCAGGCCGCCGTGGCGGCCGGGCACCTTCGACCGGGTCCTGATGGACGTCCCCTGCACGGGCCTGGGTGCCTTGCGCCGCCGCCCCGAGGCACGGTGGCGCCGCCGCCCCGAGGACCTCGACAGCTTCGCCCCGCTCCAGCGCGCCCTGCTGGGCACCGCGCTCGACGCGGTCCGGGTGGGCGGTGTGGTCGGCTACGCGACCTGCTCGCCGCACCTGGCGGAGACCCGGGCCGTCGTCCAGGACGTGCTGAAGCAGCGCCCGGACACGGAGCTGGTGGACGCGCGTCCGCTGCTGCCGGGAGTGCCGGAGCTGGGGGAGGGGCCGGATGTGCAGCTGTGGCCGCACCTGCACGGCACGGATGCGATGTACCTGGCCCTGATCCGGAGGACCGGCTGACGGGGACGGTGGGCGAAGCGCCCCGCGAGGGGCGCCGGGGGACGCACCCGGCCGAAGGCCGGGCCCCGTACCTGATTCGGCTCACCCCGTCAGGGCATGGCACGCTTGGGGCATGGCCGTGCAGATCAACCCCAGCATCCTGTCCGCAGACTTCGCCCGCCTCGCGGACGAGGCGAAGGCGGTCGAAGGCGCCGACTGGCTCCACGTCGACGTCATGGACAACCACTTCGTACCGAACCTCACGCTCGGCGTGCCGGTCGTAGAGTCCCTGGCCCGTGCGACGGACACCCCGCTGGACTGCCACCTGATGATCGACGCCCCCGACCGGTGGGCACCCCAGTACGTCGAGGCGGGGGCTTCTTCCGTCACCTTCCACGTCGAGGCGGCCGCCGCCCCCGTCCGGCTCGCGCGGGAGATCCGGGCGAAGGGGGCCCGCGCCTCCATGGCGCTCAGGCCCGCGACGCCCGTCGAGCCGTACGAGGACCTGCTCCCCGAGCTGGACATGCTGCTCATCATGACGGTGGAGCCGGGATTCGGCGGTCAGGCCTTCCTCGACATCATGCTGCCGAAGATCCGCCGCACCCGGGAGCTGATCAGCAAGCACGGACTGGAACTGTGGCTCCAGGTCGACGGAGGAGTTTCGGCGTCGACGATCGAAAGGTGCGCGGACGCCGGAGCCGATGTTTTCGTGGCAGGTTCCGCGGTGTACGGGGCAAACGACCCGGCAGAGGCGGTACGTGCACTGCGCACCCAGGCGGAGACGGCCACCGCCCAGGCGTCCTGGGCGTGCGACCACTGAGGTACGGGAACGTGAACGGCTCCGATCAGGGCTGATCAAGTGCGCCGGATCTGCAAGGATGAACGGCGTATCCAGAGTGTGAACAGCAGTGAGGAGATGGCCGTGTCGGGTATGTCGGCGGGCCGGTCAGCCATGCGGATGGGACCCGCTGAGCTGGTGCAGGCGGCGGCCATGGCCCGCCGCTTCTACCTCGAGGGCAAGTCCAAGATCCAGATCGCTGAGGAGTTCGGCGTCAGCCGCTTCAAGGTGGCGCGTGTTCTGGAGACTGCCCTCGAACGGGATCTCGTACGCATCGAGATCCGGGTGCCGGCCGAACTGGACGCCGAGCGCTCCGACGCGCTCCGCGCCCGCTACGGTCTGCGGCACGCCGTGGTGGTCGAGTCCCCGGCCGAGGCGGAGGAGACCCCCGACCCCGAGAACCTCGGCGAGGTGGCCGCCGACCTGCTCGGCGAGCTGGTCAACGAGGGGGACGTGCTGGGCTTGGCGTGGGGCCGGTCCACGATCCACATGGCGGCGGCGCTGGACCGGCTGCCGCCCTGCACGGTGGTGCAGCTGACGGGTGTGTACGACGCCGGAACCTCCGAGCGCGGTTCGGTGGAGGCCGTGCGGCGGGCCGCCCAGGTGTCGGGCGGAGACGCCCACCCCATCTACGCGCCGATGCTGCTGCCGGACGCGGCCACCGCGGCGGCGCTGCGCAACCAGACCGGGATCGCCCGGGCCTTCGAGTACTTCGACAAGGTCACGGTCGCCTGCGTCTCCATCGGCTCCTGGGAGCCCGGCATCTCCACGGTGCACGACATGCTCAGCGACGAGGAGCGCGCGCACTACGCCACCCTCGGGGTGGCCGCCGAGATGGCCGCGCACCTCTTCGACGCCGACGGCCGCCGGGTCGGGCGCGACCTGGGGGAGCGGTGCATCACCGTCAAGGCCGACCAGTTGCGCCGGATCCCCGAGGTCGTCGCGATCGCGGGCGGGCAGCGCAAGGCGGCCGCGATCGACGCGGTCCTCAGGTCGGGGCTGGTCACCAGCCTCGTCACCGACACCTCGGCCGCGGACTACCTGATGACGGCGGGCACCACCCCGAAGGCCGCACTGCACCGCGCGGACCCGGACGGCCCCTGAGGAAGGGCCGCGGACCCGGACGGCCCCTGAGGAGGGGCGCCGCGGCGGCATGAGCCGACCATCGCCGCCGTGGCCATCCGGGCCTGCCCCGGCCCGGTCCCGCCACCTTCCGGGTCTGCCGGTTCTCAGGCCCCCTGGCCGTGGCCCTGTGGCGGGAGGGCCGCGTCGATCAAGGTCGCGGCCGCTGCGCGGGCGGCCGTGCCCGCCGACGGATCCCGGTCCATCCGTGCCGACACCCCGCCCCCGTCGTACAGCAGGTGGAGCTGGTGGGCGAGTGCCTCGGGGTGCGGGGCGCCGGCGTCCCGGGCTAGGTCGGTGAACAGGGTGCGGATCCAGGCGCGGGAGGCGTCGGACGCCTCCTCGATGGCGCTGCCGTGCTTCGCCTCCGCGCTCGCCGCCACGAAGGCGCAGCCGTGGTAGGTCTGCTGGGCGAACAGCTCGGCCTGTGCGTCGAAGACGGCCAGCAGCCGGTCCCGCGGACTGTCCGCCCGCTCGACACTGCGCAGCAGCCGCTCGGTCAGCCTGGCGTGCCGGGAGTCGAGGTAGGCGCGGATGAGCTGTTCCTTGCCGCCGAAGGTGTTGTACAGCGAGGCCTTGGCGACCCCGGCGCGCTCGATGATCCGGTCGATCCCGACCGTCTGCACGCCCTCCGCGTAGAACAGCTCGTTCGCCGCCGCGAGCAGCCGCTCCCGGGCCGTGGGCGCCTTGGCGCTCAACGTCTTCGTCATGCCGCTCACCTTCTCCGACTCTCCCATTCTACGGCTGGTCAGACCGGTCTGCTCAGGGGTCGCGGCGCCGGTCACCGGGACCTGTCCGCGTGCTCGGCGGCATGGACGGCCGGGGTGCTGCCGGAGGCGACCAGTACCCCGGGCCCGCTCTGCGGCCGGCCGCGCAGCAGCAGGGCGGCCAGGGCGAGCAGTGCCAGGGCGATGACCACCGCGCCGTACTCCTCGGAGGTCGGGACCAGGCCGCCGCCGTGCACCACCAGCACGCCGGCGACGACGGACGGGACGCCCATGCCCAGGTAGGAGACGACGAAGAGCAGGGACAGCACACCCGAGCTCTCGTGCGGCCTGGTCAGCGGCATCACGGTGCGGATGCCGCCCTGGAAGCCGCTGCCGAACCCGAGGCCGGCCAGGGCCGTCCCGGCGAAGAACAGCACCGGCTCACCCTGGTCGACGGCCACCAGGGTGAGCGTCACCCCGGCGACGAGGGCCGCGATACCGGTGTACATCACGGTGGTCGCCGAGGCGGCGCGCAGGACGAGGACCGAGCTCGCCGCCACGAACGCCAGGACGAACAGGCCCAGGCCGCCGTAGACGGCGGAGGTCGAGCCGACCAGGGTGCGGACCAGGGCCGGTCCGAGGGAGCCGTAGAACCCGGCCAGCGCCCAGACGGCGAACATGACGGGGGCGGTCGCCAGGACGGCACCGCGAACGGTCCGCGGGAGCCTGATCTCGGGCACCAGGCTGGCCGCCGCACCGGACTTGCGGGTGACGGTCTCGTCGATCAGGGCGACGGCGACGGCCTGGGCCACGAACACGGCCAGCAGGCCGAGGTAGACGGTGTGGGTCGGGGCGGGCAGGTACTGCACGACGAACCCGCTGACCAGGGCGCCCGTCGCGGTGCCGACACCAGGCGCGAAGGCGTTCGCGAGCGTGCCCCGGGAGCGGTTGATGTCCATCATCCCGGCCCCGATCGCACCGAGCGCGGCACCGGTCGACAGACCCTGCACCACACGGGCGACGAGCAGTTCGCCCACCCCCGAGGCGGTGGAGAAGAGCAGCATCGCGGCGGCCTGGGCGGCGATCGCGGCGATCAGCACCGGGCGGCGGCCGACGTGGTCGGACAGCTTGCCGAGGACCAGCAGGCCGGAGAGCACGGCGATCGCGTACACGCCGAAGACGACGGTGGTGGTGATCGGGGTGAAGCCCCATTCGGCCTGGTAGGTCGCGTAGAGGGGAGTGGGCGCGCTGGAGGCGGCGAGGAAGGAGACGACGACGGAGGCGAGCACGTAGAACGCCGCACGGGGCGGGATCGGCTTGCCAGGGGCTGCGAGGTGGTTCATCGGTGATCCTTCGCGGGGACGGGGCCGAGGAGCGTCGGTTCGGGAGGCGGTTTATGAGTAGACCGGTCTGTTCATATGTCCACGCCAACCTCATAGACAGGTCTGTCTATTCCCGTCGTCGGAAAGAATCCGGAAGGCGGCCGACGCCCTTCGGCCCCGAGTATGTGTACGACAGGCCGAGCGCCGAGCGCCGATCGCATCTGGAGGACACGGTGAGCGCAGATCCCCGACCCGAGCCGGGAGCGGAACCACAGCCCGTGCTCAGCCCGTTGACCACCGCCGCGATCTTCCTGGTGGTCACCGTCCGCCCCGGCGGGGAGGAGACCGCACGGGACGTGCTGGGCGATCTCCGCGCGCTGGAGCGCAGCTTCGGGTTCGGTGCCCCGGACGCCTCCCTCAGCTGCGTGGCGGGCATCGGCTCCGACGCCTGGGACCGCCTGTTCGACCATCCTCGCCCGGTCGGTCTGCACCCCTTCCAGCCCCTCGAGGGGCCCCGGCACACGGCGGTCGCCACCCCCGGCGACCTCCTCTTCCACATCCGGGCCACCCGGTTCGACCTGTGCTTCGGGCTCGCCGCCGAGATCATGCACCGGCTGCGCGGCGCGGTTACCGTCGAGGACGAGGTGCAGGGCTTCAAGTACCTCGACGCCCGCGACCTGCTGGGCTTCGTCGACGGCACCGAGAACCCGGTCGGGGCCGCCGCCGGCAGGGCCGTGCTGATCGGCGAGGAGGACCCCGCGCACGCCGGCGGCAGCTACGTCGTCGTCCAGAAGTACGTCCACGACCTCGACGCCTGGAACGCCCTGCCGGTCGAGACCCAGGAACGGATCATCGGCCGCACCAAGGCCACCAACCTCGAACTGGCGGAGCCCGCCTCCCACGTGGACCTGAACACCGTCACCGGACCGGACGGCGAGGAACAGCAGATCCTCCGTGACAACATGCCCTTCGGCAGCCCCGGCCGCGGCGAGTTCGGCACCTACTTCATCGGGTACGCCCGTACCCCGGACGTCACCGAGCGCATGCTGCGCAACATGTTCCTCGGCACCCCGGACGCCACCCACGACCGGATCCTCGACTTCTCCACGGCCGTCACCGGCACGCTCTTCTTCGTGCCCTCCGGCGACTTCCTGGACGACCTCCCGACTCCTCCTGGACGGAGCTGATGACGACGAATTCGCACGTGGTCACGCTCGACCTCACGGGGGTCGCGGACAAGGCCGGTCTCATGGACCGGGTCGTGTCCGCCCTGGGCCTGCCCGACTGGTTCGGCCGCAACTGGGACGCCCTCGCCGACAGCCTCCGGGACCCCTCGGTGTGGCCGCCCCCGGCGGTGGACCGCGGGCTCCTGGTCGTCGTCACCGGCTGGCAGGAGTACGCCGGCGCCCGGCCGGAGGAGTGGCGGGTCGCCCGGGACGTCCTCACCCGGGCGGCCGCCGGCGAACCCGCCCTCACCGTCGCCCTGGCGCTCGGCTGACCCCCTTGGAGGTTCCTCCGAGGCCCCGCTGACCTGCCTGGATGTTCGTCCCGGGCATCACACGCCGGGGCCCATGGGAGAATGAAGTACGTGCTTTTCCCTCTGGCCGGCCGGTCCGGGGGTCACCTCTGATCGACTGGGATGTGCGGCACGTGCGTTTCCTCAATGACATCCAGCCCGCGTACGACCTGACGTACGACGACGTCTTCATGGTGCCGAGCCGCTCCGCGGTCGGCTCGCGGCAGGGCGTGGACCTCGGCTCGCCGGACGGCACCGGCACCACGATCCCGCTGGTCGTGGCCAACATGACCGCGATCGCGGGCCGGCGGATGGCCGAGACGGTGGCCCGGCGCGGCGGACTCGTCGTGATCCCGCAGGACATCCCGATCGACGTGGTGACCGATGTCATCACCTGGGTGAAGAGCCGTCATCTGGTGCTCGACACCCCCATCGTGCTCGCGCCGCACCAGACCGTCGCCGACGCGCTGGCCCTGCTGCCCAAGCGGGCGCACAACGCCGGTGTCGTCGTCGACGAGGGCGGCCGTCCCGTCGGCGTCGTCACCGACCGGGACCTCAGCGGCGTCGACCGCTTCACCCAGCTCGCCGAGGTCATGTCCCGCGACCTGCTGCTGCTCGACGCGGACATCGACCCGCGCGAGGCGTTCAACAAGCTCGACGCGGCCAACCGCAGGTACGCCCCGGCCGTCGACCGGGACGGCAAGCTCGCCGGCATCCTCACCCGCAAGGGCGCCCTGCGCGCCACCCTGTACACCCCGGCGACCGACGCGAACGGCAGGCTGCGCATCGCCGCCGCCGTCGGGATCAACGGCGACTTCGCGGACAAGGCCGAGCAGCTGCTCCGCGCGGGTGTGGACACCCTCGTCATCGACACCGCCCACGGCCACCAGGAGTCGATGATCAGCGCGATCAAGCTGGTCCGCGACCTCGACCCGCGGGTCCCGATCGCGGCCGGCAACATCGTCTCCGCCGACGGCGTCAAGGACCTGATCGACGCGGGCGCCGACATCATCAAGGTCGGGGTGGGCCCCGGCGCGATGTGCACCACCCGCATGATGACCGGCGTGGGCCGGCCCCAGTTCTCGGCGGTCCTGGAGTGTGCCGCCGAGGCGCGGAAGTACGGCAAGCACGTCTGGGCCGACGGCGGCGTCCGGCACCCCCGCGACGTCGCCATGGCACTGGCCGCGGGTGCGTCCAACGTGATGATCGGTTCCTGGTTCGCGGGGACCTACGAGTCGCCGGGGGACCTCCAGCAGGCCGCCGACGGACGGCTGTACAAGGAGTCCTTCGGCATGGCCTCGGCGCGGGCGGTGCGCAACCGCACCTCCGACGAGTCGGCCTACGACCGGGCCCGCAAGGCGCTGTTCGAAGAGGGCATCTCGACGTCCCGGATGTTCCTCGACCCGGCCCGGCCGGGGGTGGAGGACCTGATCGACTCGATCATCGCGGGTGTGCGGTCCTCCTGCACGTATGCCGGTGCGGCGTCCCTGGAGGAGTTCGCCGAGAAGGCGATCGTGGGCATCCAGAGCGCGGCCGGCTACGCGGAGGGCAAGCCGCTGCACGCCAGCTGGAGCTAGGCGCGTCGGGCTCGTGTTCTACTTCGGGTACGGCTACCGCCGGTCCCGTCCTGCACCGTCCGAAAGCTGAACGACCCCTTGCTGAACGATCTCGACGAACGCATCGTGCACGCCCTCGCCGAGGACGCCCGCCGCTCCTACGCGGACATCGGGCAGCTGGTCGGCCTGTCCGCGCCCGCCGTGAAACGCCGCGTGGACCGGCTGCGCGCGACCGGGGCGATCACCGGATTCACCGTACGCGTCGATCCGGCGGCCCTCGGCTGGGAGACCGAGGGGTTCGTCGAGATCTACTGCCGGCGCAACACGTCCCCGGAGACCATCCAGCGGGGGCTGGAGCGGTACCAGGAGGTGGTGGCCGCGTCGACGGTCACCGGTGACGCCGACGCGGTCGTGCAGGTGTTCGCGTCGGACATGCGGCACTTCGAGAGGGTGCTGGAGCGGATCGCCGGGGAGCCGTTCGTGGAGCGGACCAAGTCGGTACTGGTGCTGTCCCCGCTGCTGCGCCGATTCTCATCGGGCGCGCCGGGGTGAGTGCGGTGGGGTGCCGGGTGCGGGCCGGTGGGGGTTGTTCGCGCAGTTCCCCGCGCCCCTGGGTCGGCGGTGGAACCGCGCCCTGAAGGGGCGCTGGGGGTCCCCCCGGCCGAAGGCTGGGGGAGGAACTGCGCGACCAGCCACGAAGCACTCGCACCGGCGCTCCACCGCACCCCCCGAGTTCTACTCCGCGGTCTTCCGCGCCAGCGGGTTGCTGCCGATCGAGTTGTGCACGCTGAAGCTCACCGCGTCCGACCGGTACCGGTCGTCGGACCACTCCACCGGCCGCCCCTCCCGTGTCGTCGTCACCCGCCGCACCCGCAGCAGCGGGCTCGACCGCCGCACCCCGAGCAACTCGGCGTCCCGTGCGCCACAGGCGACCGCGTCGATGACGTGCTCGCCGTACGCGAAGACCAACCCGGTGTCCTCGTAGAGGCGTTGCGTCACCGAGGGGCACTCCGGCTCTATCTCCGCCACCGCCGGGGAGATCCAGTCCGCGTACACCGTGCGTTCCAGCAACACCGGTTCACCGTCCAGTCCGCGCACCCGCAGTACGTGCAACACCGCTGTCCCGGCCGAGAGTTGGAGGCGGACGGCGTCCTCCTGCGAAGCGGGCCGGTACTCCTGCGACACCACGTGTCCGGTCGCCTCGCGGCCCATCGCCGTGGCCCACTGCGCGAAACTCCGCAGCTCCGCGAAGCTCTGGCTGCGGCGGCTGGCCAGCACCACCCGGCGGGCGCCCTGGCGGGAGCCGATCAGTCCCTCGGAGGTGAGCGCGGCGACCGCCTGGCGGACCGTGCCGCGTGAAACGCCGTACTGCGCTGCCAGCTCGGTCTCCGAGGGCAGCCGGCTGCCGACGGTGTACTCCTCGCGGTCGATGGCGCGCCGCAGCTCGTCGGCGATCTCCTCGTGTCGCGCCGTCATGCTTCCCCTCTGAGTAGATCGCTGTGCACAGCGTGACCAGCCTAATCGACGTCCCCCGGTGAGTCGTGTCAGCCCGCGTCCGGCCGGGATTGTGCAGGGAATAAGGGGACGGAGTTTCGCCGCCGTTCATGAAAAGGAAACCCACGGCGGGCGTACTGAGGCCAACTTGTTCAGACAAGTTGCCCGGTGCCATCCGCAGCGCCACCCACCCTCATGCGTACTCCCTGGAGAGACCGTGACCGTGTCCCTGCCGAGAACCGCCCTCCTCGGCGGCTCCCTCGCCGCCGCAGCCGCGCTCGCCCTGAGCGCCTGCGGCGCCGCTCCCGACAACGCGTCGTCCACCACCTCCGGTGGCAAGAACGCCGCCACCGCCACCTCCGCCGCCGACCTCGGCGGCATGGACAAGCTGGTCGCCGCCGCCAAGAAGGAGGGCACGCTGCACATCATCGCGGTGCCCCGCGACTGGGCGAACTACGGCGCGATCATCGACGGCTTCCAGAAGAAGTACGGCATCAAGATCGAGGACGAGAGCCCCGACGGATCGAGCCAGGACGAGATCAACGCCGTGACCTCGCGCAAGGGCCAGGACCGGGCGCCGGACGTGCTCGACCTCGGTTCGTCGTTCGCGCTCAGCGCGGCCCAGCAGGGCCTGCTCGCACCGTACAAGGTCACCTCGTACGCCGACATCCCCGAGGGCCAGAAGGACCCGCAGGCCCGCTGGTACAACGACTACGGCGGCTACATCTCCATCGGCTGCGACGCCAAGCGCGTCAAGACCTGCCCGACCACCTTCGCCGACCTCCTGAAGCCGCAGTACAAGGGGCAGGTCGCCCTCAACGGCAACCCGACCAAGTCCGGTTCGGCGTTCGGCGGGGTCTACGCGGCGGCGCTCGCCGGCAAGGGCTCCTTCGACGACATCCAGCCGGGTCTGGACTTCTTCGCCAAGCTGAAGAAGAACGGCAACTACACGCCCGTCGAGTCCACCCCGGCCACCGTCGAGAAGGGCGAGACGCCCATCTCCATAGACTGGGACTACCTCAACGCCGGCTACGCCGACGAGTTCAGGTCCAAGGGCGTGGACTGGAAGGTCGCCATCCCGGCCGACGGCCAGTACGCCCAGTACTACTCCCAGGCCGTCAACAAGGACGCCCCGCACCCGGCGGCCGCCCGCCTGTGGCAGGAGTACCTGTACAGCGCCGAGGGCCAGAACCTGTGGCTCAAGGGATACGCGCGCCCGGTCCTGATGTCCGCCATGGAGAAGGCCGGCACGCTCGACAAGACCGCCGCCGCCAAGCTCCCCGCGGTCACCGGCACCCCGTCCTTCCCGACCGAGGCCCAGCAGGACAAGGCCAAGACGGTCCTCTCGGCGGGTTGGTCGAAGGCCGTATCCGGATGACGGCCACGCTCACGCGGGCCGACGTGGCGACCGCCGCTTCCCAGAAGCGGCGGCGCCGCGCCCCCGGCTGGCTCGCCGTCGTCCCGCTGCTCGCGTTCACGGCCGTCGCCTTCGGGCTGCCGGCCCTGGCCATGCTGAACGGTGCCTTCACGGTCAAGGACCCGGCCAGCGGGGCGAGTTCGTACACCACGAGCAACCTCGGCGACTCGCTCCAGGGGCCGTACCTCACCGCGCTCCTCGGCAGCGTGAAGCTGTCCGCGCTCTCCGCCGTCATCGCCGCGGTCCTCGGGCTGCCGCTCGCGCAGGCCGTGGTCGGTTCGCGCTCCCGGGCGCTGCGCGAGGCCGTGCTCACCGCCTCCGGAGTCCTCGCCAACTTCGGCGGTGTGCCGCTGGCGTTCGCGTTCGTCGCGACCCTCGGCAACGCCGGTGTGCTGACCGTGCACCTCGGGCTCGCCCGGCACGGCTGGGACCTCTACAGCTTCTGGGGACTCGTCCTCGTCTACCTGTACTTCCTGATCCCGCTGATGGTCCTCACCATCACCCCGGCCCTGGACGGACTGCGCGCCCAGTGGCGGGAGGCCGCGCTCAACAACGGCGCCACCGGCGTGCAGTACTGGCGGTACGTGGCGCTGCCCGTCCTCACCCCCTCGCTGCTCGGCGGCCTCGTGCTGCTCTTCGGCAGCGCCTTCGCCGCCTACGCCACCGCCGCCGCCATGGTCGGCAGCGCGATCCCGCTGGTCACCCTGCAGATCGCCGACGCCCTCTCCGGCAACGTCCTGGTCGGCCAGGAGAACGTCGCCCTCGCCCTGAGCCTGGACATGGTGCTGGTGGCCGGCCTGGTGATGGCGGTGTACCTGCCCCTGCAACGACGGAGCGCCCGATGGCTCGACGCCTGACCCCCTGGCGCTGGGCCGTCCTCGGCCTGGCCGCCCTGTACTTCCTGGTCCCGCTGGGCGCCTCCGTGCTCTTCACGGTGGACGTGCCCGGCCAGGGCGTCACCTTCGACGCCTACACCCAGATCATCTCCGCCGACGGCTTCCTCTCCAGCTTGCTGCTCTCCCTGGAGCTGGCCGTCGCCACCATCGTCGTCGTGCTGCTGCTGTTGGTCCCCGCCGTGGTCGCACTGCGGCTGAGCGCGCCGAAGCTGCGGCCGGTCGTCGAGATCGTCTGCTCGCTGCCGCTGGTGGTGCCGCCGATCGCGTTCGTCGCCGGCATCGTCACCGTGCTCAAGTGGGGCCCCGACCACCTGTCCCGGACCCCGCTGTTCGAGACGTTCGTCGCCGTGCAGAACCCCAACTTCCCGATCGTCCTGGTACTCGCCTACGTCGTGATGGCGCTGCCCTTCGGGTACCGGGCACTGGACGCCGGGCTGCGCGCGATCGACGTGCGCACCCTCGTCGAGGCCGCCCGCAGCTGCGGTGCCTCCTGGCCGCAGGCGCTCTTCAGGGCCGTTCTGCCCAATCTGCGCGGAGCGCTGCTCAACGCGTCCTTCCTCACCCTCGCGCTGGTCCTCGGTGAGTTCACCGTCGCCCGGCTGCTGGGCTTCGAGCCCTTCGCCGTGTGGATCTACGACGTCGGCGGCTCGCAGGCCCAGCTGTCCGTCGCCGTCTCCGTGCTCAGTCTCCTGGTGACCTGGGCCCTCCTCCTCGCGCTCGCCGGTGCCGGCGGCCGTGACCGAACCGCTTCCTCCCGGGGATGAACCATGAGTGTCAGCACGCCCGACAAAGCCGCCACCGTCGAATTCCGGGGACTGCGCCGGGAGTTCGGCGCCACCGTCGCCCTGGACGGACTCGACCTGACCGTACGGCCGGGGGAGTTCCTGGCCCTGCTCGGTCCGTCGGGCTGCGGCAAGACCACCGCCCTGCGCATGCTCGCCGGGTTCGAACACCCCCACTCCGGCGCGGTGCTGGTCGACGGCGAGGACGTCACCCGGGTGCCGGCCCACCGCCGTGACGCCGGGATGGTCTTCCAGTCGTACAGCCTCTTCCCGCATCTCGACGCCGTCGACAACGTGGCGTTCGGGCTGCGCATGCGCAAGGTGCGGACGGGGGAACGGCGCGCCAGGGCGACGGAGCTGCTGGAGCTGGTCGGGCTCGGTGACAAGGGGGAGCGGTTCCCGCACCAGCTCTCCGGCGGCCAGCAGCAGCGGATCGCGCTCGCCCGCGCCCTCGCCCTGCGGCCCCGGGTGCTCCTCCTGGACGAGCCGCTGTCCGCCCTCGACGCCAAGGTCCGGCTCACGCTCCGCGAGGAGATCCGCCGGCTCCAGCAGGAACTCGGCATCACCACCCTGTTCGTGACCCACGACCAGGAGGAGGCGCTGTCCGTCGCCGACCGGGTCGCCGTGATGCGCGCCGGGCAGCTCGAACAGTGCGCCGAGCCCGCCGAGCTGTACGGCCGCCCGGCCACCGCGTTCGTCGCCGAGTTCGTGGGCACGATGAGCCGGATCCCGGGGACGGTCAGGGACGGCTCGGTCGAGGTGCTCGGGCAGCGGCTGCCCGTCGACGGACGGGCGCCCGGCGCGAGCGAGGTCGACGTCCTGGTGCGGCCCGAGGCCGTCCGGGTGCGCGCCGACGGCTCCGGTACGGCCACCGTCGTCGCCACCGCCTTCCTGGGCGCGGTCGTCCGGGTCACCGTACGGCTCGCCGACGGTACCGAGGCCAAGGCCGACCTGCCCGCCCACGAGGCCGCCGGACTGGACGCCGGATCCGCCGCGACCGTCTCGCTGCCCGAGCGACCGGTGCTCGTGGCCGAACGCGTCCAGAAGTAGCGCCTCCCGAAGTCCCGCCCCGCCCCCCCCACGTGAGGAACGACGACAACGTGACCCCCCACCCCCGGCTCCCGCTCCAGGCCGTCCTGTTCGACATGGACGGCACGCTCGTCGACACCGAGCGACTGTGGTGGGAGGCGGTGGAAAGCGTCGCCGGACGGGCGCTCGGCGAGGCCGACGAGCCCGACGTACTGGGCCGTCCGGTCGAGCACACCGCCCAGTGGCTGGCCCACGCCACCGGCCGGCCCGCCGCCGGGCTCGCGGCCGAGCTGCACCGGCAGTTCGCGGACCGGGTCCGCACCGGCATCGTGCCCCGCCCCGGCGCCCTCGACCTGCTGGACGCCCTGGCCGCGGCCGACGTGCCCACCGCCCTGGTCACCGCGTCCCCCCGCGCGGTCGCCGGCCTCGTGCTCGACGCCCTCGGCCCCGGCCGCTTCGCCGCCTCCGTCACCGCCGACGACACCGGCCGCACCAAGCCCGCCCCGGACCCCTACCTGGCCGCCTGCCGCGCGCTCGGCGTCGACCCGGCGGCCTGTGTGGCCGTCGAGGACACCGAGACCGGGGTCGCCTCCGCCGAGGCCGCCGGGTGCGCCGTGCTGGCCGTGCCCTCGCTCGCGCCGATCGCCGACGCGCCGGGCCGGACCGTCCGGGACACGCTGGTCGGGGTCACCCCGAAGGAGCTGAGCGAGATGGCCGTACCGGAACTGCGGGTCATGTCCTGGAACCTGTGGCTCGGCGGCAGCCGGATCACCGACCACCGGGCCAAGCAGGTCAAGACCATCCTGGACGTGCGCGCCGACGTCGTCGGGCTCCAGGAGACCGCCGGCACCTCGGCCCGGGAACTCGCCGCGGCCCTCGGCTGGCACCACCACACGGCCGGCGAGAACCTCGGGATCATCAGCCGCTACCCGATCACCGCCCGCCTCGGCGACCCGGAGGTCGGCTTCTACGGGGCCGCCGGGGTGCGGATCGCCGTCCGCCCCGGCCGCGAGGTCGACATCTGGACCGCGCATCTGCACTACACGCCGTACGGACCGTACGAGTACCACTTCGACGGGCTCGGGGCGGACCAGCTGGTCGCCCACGAGGAGGTGCGGCTCGGGCAGCTGAAGGAAGCGCTGCGGTGGATCGGGGACGGTGCCGTGCCGGTCGTGCTGACCGGCGACTTCAACTGCCCCTCGCACCTCGACTGGACGGCCGTCGAGTGGCCGGTGACCAGGGCCGCCGAGCAGGCGGGGTTCCACGACTCCTACCGGCAGGCGCACCCCGACCCGGTCGCCGCGCCCGGGCACACCTGGTCGCCGGTCCACCCCGTCCACGAGGACGGCGGCGGGCGGCCCGAACCGCAGGACCGGATCGACTACGTGCTGCACAGGGGGCTGCGCGTGCTCGACTCCCGGACCTGGGTCAGCGGCACCCCGGCCCCCTGGCCCGAGGTCGCGGACAATGACTGGCCCTCGGACCACGCGGCCGTCGTGACCACGTTCGCCGTCGAGCCGTGAGCACGGCACCGCCGACGGAGACCGTGGCACGGCGGCGGGAGCCGTGACCCCGCGCAACGAATCGCCGCCCGGCCTGCCCCGCACGCAACGAACCGCTCACCAGCGCGCAACGGCTCCTCCTTGTCCGGTTCGGCCCGCCGACCGTACGGTCTAACTGGCCCCCAGACCCCCTTCCGTACCCGGTGAGGACCCGCATGCGCACCGCCCTGCTCCAGAGCTCCGGCCGCCCCGGCTCGACCGTCGAGAACCTCAAGGTGCTCGACGAGGCCGCCGGCCGGGCCGCCGCCGCGGGCGCCGCGCTGCTCGTCACCCCGGAGATGTTCCTGACCGGCTACGCGATCGGCGACGGCGTCGGCCGCCTCGCCGAGCCCGCCGACGGCGACAGCGCGGACACGGTCGCCGAGCTGGCCCACCGCCACGGCCTCGCGATCGCCTACGGCTACCCGGAGCGCGCCGGCGACAGCGTCCACAACTCCGTCCAGCTGATCTCCGCCGACGGCACCCGGCTCGCGAACTACCGCAAGACCCACCTCTTCGGCTGCTTCGAACGGGACCACTTCACCCCGGGCGAGCAGCCGGTGGTCCAGGCGGAGCTGGGCGGACTGACCGTCGGCCTGATGATCTGCTACGACGTCGAGTTCCCGGAGCTGGTCCGCTCGCACGCCCTGGCCGGTACCGACCTGCTGCTGGTCCCGACGGCGAACATGCACCCGTTCCAGTTCGTCGCCGAGTCCCTGGTCCCGGTGCGGGCCTGGGAGAGCCAGATGTACGTGGCGTACGTCAACCGGGTGGGCAGCGAGGGCGAGTTCGAGTTCGTCGGGCTGTCCACGCTGGCCGGGCCCGACGGGATCGCCCGGGCCCGCGCCGGACGCGGTACGGAACTCCTCCTCGCCGAGGCGGACCCCGCCTTCCTCGCCGCCTCCCGCGCGGCGAACCCCTACCTGAAGGACCGCCGCCCCGGCCTCTACGGGTCCCTGGCCTGACCTTCCGGCCTCTTCTTCTCTTTCTCCCTTCTTCACGCATGTCGCAAGGAGTCCGTACCCCATGACGTCCACGGTGCCCAACGCCGTCGAACACGCCGACGAGCAGCAGCCGCCGATCACCATGTTCGGCCCGGACTTCCCCTACGCCTACGACGACTTCCTCGCCCACCCGGCGGGCCTCGGCCAGGTCCCGGCGACCGAGCACGGCACCGAGGTGGCGGTCATCGGGGGCGGACTGTCCGGCATCGTGGCCGCGTACGAGCTGATGAAGATGGGCCTGAAGCCGGTCGTCTACGAGGCCGACCGGATCGGCGGCCGGCTGCGGACCGTCGGCTTCGAGGGCTGCGACCCCTCGCTGACCGCCGAGATGGGCGCGATGCGCTTCCCGCCCTCGTCCACCGCCCTCCAGCACTACATCGACCTGGTGGGCCTCCAGACCCGTCCCTTCCCGAACCCGCTGGCCGAGGCCACCCCCTCGACCGTCGTGGACCTCAAGGGCGAGTCGCACTACGCCGAGACCAGCGCCGACCTGCCCCAGGTGTACCGGGACGTCGCCGAGGCCTGGAACAAGTGCCTCGAAGAGGGTGCCGACTTCTCCGACATGAACCGCGCCATGCGCGAGCGTGACGTCCCGCGCATCCGGGAGATCTGGGCGAAGCTGGTCGAGAAGCTCGACAACCAGACCTTCTACGGCTTCCTCTGCGACTCCGAGGCGTTCCGGTCCTTCCGGCACCGGGAGATCTTCGGCCAGGTCGGCTTCGGCACGGGCGGCTGGGACACGGACTTCCCCAACTCGATCCTGGAGATCCTGCGCGTCGTCTACACCGAGGCCGACGACCACCACCGCGGCATCGTCGGCGGCTCCCAGCAACTGCCGCTCAGGCTCTGGGAGCGCGAGCCGGAGAAGATCGTGCACTGGGCCCAGGGCACCTCGCTGCGGTCCCTGCACGGGACCGGCGAGCCCCGCCCCGCGGTGACCCGGCTGCACCGTGCGGCCGGCAACCGGATCACCGTGACCGACGCGAACGGCGACATCCGCACCTACCGGGCGGCGATCTTCACCGCCCAGTCCTGGATGCTGCTCTCCAAGATCGCCTGCGACGACTCGCTCTTCCCGATCGACCACTGGACCGCCATCGAGCGCACCCACTACATGGAGTCCAGCAAGCTCTTCGTGCCCGTGGACCGGCCGTTCTGGCTGGACAAGGACGAGCGGACGGGCCGCGACGTGATGTCGATGACGCTCACCGACCGCATGACCCGCGGCACCTACCTCCTCGACGACGGCCCGGACCGGCCCGCCGTCATCTGCCTCTCGTACACCTGGTGCGACGACAGCCTGAAGTGGCTGCCGCTGTCCGCGCACGAGCGGATGGAGGTCATGCTGAAGTCGCTCGGCGAGATCTATCCCCAGGTCGACATCCGCAAGCACATCATCGGCAACCCGGTCACCGTCTCCTGGGAGAACGAGCCCTACTTCATGGGCGCGTTCAAGGCCAACCTGCCCGGTCACTACCGTTACCAGCGGCGCCTGTTCACGCACTTCATGCAGGACCGGCTGCCCGACGACAAGCGGGGCATCTTCCTCGCCGGCGACGACATCTCCTGGACGGCGGGCTGGGCGGAGGGCGCCGTGCAGACCGCGCTGAACGCGGTCTGGGGCGTCATGCACCACTTCGGCGGAGAGACCGACCGGACCAACCCCGGTCCCGGCGACGTCTACGACGAGATCGCCCCGGTGGAACTCCCCGAGGACTAGGGCCCTTCTGATGGATCTCCGCGGCGTCGCGACGCCCGCCACCCCGCACGCCGATCGCACGCACCGAACGCCGCTCCATCTCCCACGGAGATCCATCAGAAGGGCCCTAGACGGG
>NZ_JBEYJU010000091.1:0-36678 GCF_040703965.1 Streptomyces sp. NPDC006655
CATCTGGCACGACCCCGAGGCGCTGGAGGAGCTGCACAAGACCGCGCGGCAGCTGCGGGTCACCAACGCCCCCGCCAACGTGAAAGCGCCGCAGGCGCGCCTTCCGTCCCGTCGGCCGGGGGCGCGGCCCTGCGCGTGGACGCTGCCGCCTACTTGCGGATCAGGCTGCGCAGCACGTACTGCATGATGCCGCCGTTGCGGTAGTAGTCGGCCTCACCGGGGGTGTCGATCCGGACGACCGCGTCGAACTCGACGCCCGTGTCGGTGGTGACCTTGACCGTGCGCGGGGTGGTGCCGTTGTTGAGCTCCTCGACACCGGTGAAGGAGAAGGTCTCCTCGCCGGTCAGGCCGAGGGACTCGGCGGTGGCGCCCTCCGGGAACTGGAGCGGCAGGACGCCCATGCCGATGAGGTTCGAGCGGTGGATGCGCTCGTACGACTCGGCGATGACGGCCTTGACGCCGAGCAGCGCGGTGCCCTTGGCGGCCCAGTCGCGGGACGAGCCGGAGCCGTACTCCTTGCCGGCCAGGACGACCAGCGGGATGCCCTGCTCGATGTAGTTGCGCGAGGCGTCGTAGATGAACGCCACCGGCGCGTCGGCCTGGGTGAAGTCGCGGGTGTAGCCGCCCTCGGTGCCCGGCGCGATCTGGTTGCGCAGGCGGATGTTGGCGAAGGTACCGCGGATCATGACCTCGTGGTTGCCTCGGCGGGAGCCGTAGGAGTTGAAGTCACGACGCTCCACACCGTGCTCGGTGAGGTACTTGCCGGCCGGGGTGTCGGCCTTGATGGCACCGGCGGGCGAGATGTGGTCGGTGGTGACCGAGTCGCCGAGCTTGGCGAGGACGCGGGCGCCGGTGATGTCGGTGACCGGGGCCGGCTCGTGCTGCATGCCCTCGAAGTACGGGGGCTTGCGGACGTAGGTCGACTGCGGGTCCCAGTCGAAGGTGTTGCCGGTCGGGATCGGCAGCGACTGCCACTGGGCGTCGCCGGCGAAGACGTCGGAGTAGGACTTGTTGAACATGTCCTCGCCGATCGCGTTGGCGACGACGTCGTTGACCTCGGCCTCGGTCGGCCAGATGTCGGACAGGTAGACCGGCTTGCCCTCCTGGTCGGTGCCGAGGGCGTCCTTGGTGATGTCCACCTTCATGGAGCCCGCGATGGCGTAGGCGACGACCAGCGGCGGGGAGGCCAGGTAGTTCATCTTGACGTCGGGGTTGATCCGGCCCTCGAAGTTCCGGTTTCCGGAGAGGACCGAGGTGACCGCGAGGTCGTGGTCGTTGACGGCCTTGGAGACCTCCTCCGGCAGCGGGCCGGAGTTGCCGATGCAGGTGGTGCAGCCGTAACCGACCAGGTTGAAGCCGACCTTGTCGAGGTAGGGGGTCAGGCCCGCCTTGTCGAAGTAGTCGGTGACGACCTTGGAGCCGGGGGCGAGGGTGGTCTTGACCCAGGGCTTGCGGGTCAGACCCTTCTCGACGGCCTTCTTCGCGACCAGCGCGGCGGCGACCATGACGTACGGGTTCGAGGTGTTGGTGCAGGAGGTGATCGCGGCGACGGTGACGGCGCCGTGGTCGATCTCGTACGTGGTGCCGTCGGGGGCGGTCACGGTGACCGGGTTGGACGGGACGCCGTTGGGCGCGACGGCCGGGGCGTCGGAGGCCGGGAAGGACTCCTTGCCGGACTCGTCCACGCTGTCGACGTAGTTGAGGACGTCCGACTTGAACTGCTGGGCGGCGTTGGCGAGGACGATACGGTCCTGCGGACGCTTGGGGCCGGCGATGGAGGGGACGACCGTGGAGAGGTCCAGCTCCAGCTTCTCGGAGAAGTCGGGCTCGGCCTTCGGGTCCAGCCAGAGGCCCTGCTCCTTGGCATACGCCTCGACGAGCGCGACCTGCTGGTCGCTGCGGCCGGTCAGACGCAGGTAGTTCAGGGTCTCGTCGTCGATCGGGAAGATCGCGGCGGTGGAGCCGAACTCCGGCGACATGTTGCCGATGGTGGCGCGGTTGGCGAGGGAGGTGGCGGCCACGCCCTCGCCGTAGAACTCGACGAACTTGCCGACGACGCCGTGCTTGCGCAGCATCTCGGTGATGGTGAGGACCAGGTCGGTGGCGGTGGTGCCGGGCTTGAGCTCACCGGTCAGCTTGAAGCCGACGACGCGCGGGATGAGCATGGAGACCGGCTGGCCGAGCATGGCGGCCTCGGCCTCGATGCCGCCGACGCCCCAGCCGAGGACGCCGAGGCCGTTGACCATGGTGGTGTGCGAGTCGGTGCCGACCAGGGTGTCCGGGTAGGCCTGCCCGTTACGCACCATGACGGTGCGGGCCAGGTGCTCGATGTTCACCTGGTGGACGATGCCGGTGCCCGGGGGGACGACCTTGAACTCGTCGAACGCGGTCTGGCCCCAGCGCAGGAACTGGTAGCGCTCCTTGTTGCGGCCGTACTCCAGCTCGACGTTCTGCTTGAAGGCGTCGTTGGTGCCGAACTTGTCGGCGATGACGGAGTGGTCGATGACCAGCTCGGCCGGGGCCAGCGGGTTGATCTTCGCCGGGTCGCCGCCGAGCTCCTTGACGGCCTCGCGCATGGTGGCGAGGTCGACGACGCAGGGGACGCCGGTGAAGTCCTGCATGATCACGCGGGCGGGCGTGAACTGGATCTCCTGGCTGGGCTGGGCCTGGGAGTCCCAGCCACCGAGGGCGCGGATGTGGTCGGCGGTGATGTTCGCGCCGTCCTCCGTGCGGAGCAGGTTCTCCAGCAGCACCTTCAGGCTGTACGGAAGGCGAGCCGAGCCTTCCACCTTGTCCAGCCGGAAGATCTCGTACGACTCGTCGCCCACCTGCAGCGTGCTGCGGGCGTCGAAGCTGTTCGCCGACACGACAGTCTCCTTCATTGATGTGCGCGTACCACCACGATCCTGCCGCCACGCCGACTTGGCCGATCCACTAAGGTAAGGCTAAGTTAGGTAACCCTTACTCGGGTGGCGGTCCCGGTGCGCCTGGCAGATATCTCGATGTCGAGATAACTCTAGTACACGAGGGCCGGATGGTCATGCCCGGGCGTCGCGGCCGCCGCGCGGGACGGGATCGTAAACGGCTTGCGCGCAGGGGCTGCGGACGGCTGGATGGTGCGGCCGAGCCCCTGCCGGAAGGGTGGGGGCGGGCGCCTTCACCGGAGTGTGCCTGCACCGTGACACCGAACGACCTGGCCATACGTCCGATCGACGGACGCGAAGAACTCGACCTCTTCTCCCGACTGCCCTACCTCCTGAACGAGGAACTGGCGGACGACCTCGCCACCGGCCGACGACGCCCGGAATGGATGTGGGTCGCCCTGCGCGGTGACCGCCTCCTGGCACGAGCCGCCTGGTGGAGCCGGGCCGGCAGCGGCACACCCCTGATCCTGGATGTGCTCGACATCGACGACGACGCCCCGGATCCCGACACCCGGGACATCGGCGTGCGGCTCCTGGAGACCGCGACGGCCGCCACCCTTGCGGACGGGTCACGTCCCCCCGGGTACAGCCGTTTCGTCCCGCCCGACTGGCGGGAGGACACGCGGACCCGACAAGCCGTCGAGGACCGCATGACGATGCTGGAACGGACCGGCGCCCGGTTCTTCGTCGAACGGCTGCGCCTCGAATGGCGTCCGGAATCACCGGTCCCCGAGCCCACCGGACGCCTCGCGTTCCGGCCGGCCGCCGACGCCGGTGAACTGGTCGCGCTGATGACCTCGGCCATGGACGGGACGCTGGACGCGCACGGCCGGGACGACCTGACCCGGATGTCCGCCCGTGAGGCGGCCGTCCAGCACTACGAGGACGAGCTGGCGCGCTACCCGAGCCCACGCGACTGGTGGCGGATCGCGACGCTGCCCGGCGGAGAGCCGGTGGGGTTCGTCCTCCCGGCCCACAACGGCTACCACGCGATCATCGCCTACATCGCGGTCCTTCCCGCGCACCGCGGCAACGGCTACATCGACGATCTGCTCGCCGAGGGCACCCGCGTCCTCGCCGGACAGGACGTCCCCCGCGTCCGCGCTTCCACGGACCTGGGCAACGTCCCGATGGCGAACGCCTTCCAGCGCGCCGGCTACGTCAACTTCGGACGCGAGATCAACATGACCTGGAGCTGACCGGGCACCGGCCGGCCCTGGCGACGCGCCGCTCGGGCCGGCCGGCACGCCTGTCGCGTGCCGCCGGCCCGACGGCCCGGCCTCACTTCAGATGCCGGCCGAAGAACCGGGTCCCGTCCTCCAGCTCGAACCACGGGGTGCCGGTGTGCCCGCCCAGGTTGGCGTGCAGGGTCTTCTCCTTGGAGCCGAAGGCGTCGAACAGGTCCAGGGCCCGCTCCCGGGGGTTGCCCTCGTCGTCCCACTGCAGCAGGACCAGCAGCGGAACGGTGACCTGCCGGGCCTCCTCGCGCTGGGCACGGGGCACGTAACCGCCGGCGAAGAAACCGGCGGCCGCGATCCGCGGTTCGGTCACCGCGAGGCGGATGCCGAGGGCCGTCCACCCCGAGTACCCGACCGGACCGCTGATCCCGGGCAGCGGCAGGAGGGCGTCCAGGGCGGCCCGCCAGTCCGGGGCCGCGTTCTCGACCAGCGGGCCGATGAACGACTCGAAGATCTCGTCGACCGGCTCACCGGCCCGCATCGCCCGGCGGAGGTCGGCGCGGGCCTGCTCGTCGACGGCGGAACGGGGCCGGTCACCGCACCCGGCGGCGTCGATGGAGGCCACCGCGTAGCCGCACGACGCGGTGTACCGGGCCCGGGCCACCAGCCGGGGTTCCCCCTTGGGCAGGCCGTTGTTGTGGGCCATCAGGATGAGCGGAGCCGGTGCGGCGGAGCCGGGCGTCCACAGGGTGCCGGGGATCTCGCCGAGGGTGAACTCGCGTTCCAGGACGCCGTCGTCGAGGCGCCGTTCGGAAGTGAATCGCATGGTCGTGCCTTTCAGGAGTGCGCTTCAACGGCGCTCCCGGACGACCTACCGCCCGACCGTGACCCCGGAGGGGAGCACCCATGTCGATACTGCGTTCACGGGTACCACCTCCTCGTTCTCTCGCACGGCCGCCCGAAAGGTAGCAGTGGCCGCCGGGCCCCTCCAACCGGTTTTCCGCGGATCGAGTGCCGAAGGGCCGAACGGGTACTCTCGCTGACGCGACGTCACCCGGAGGGACCCCCCAACAGGCGCCATCTCATATCTGAGATAACCTCTGTCTCATGTCAGACGACTACCTCGTACGTATCGGCAAGCTCATCCGTGACGCCCGGCAACACCGTGGCTGGACACAGGCGCAGCTCGCGGAGGCGCTCGGCACCAGTCAGAGCGCTGTCAACCGCATCGAGCGCGGCAATCAAAACATCAGCCTTGAGATGATCGCCCGAATCGGTGAAGCCCTGGACAGCGAGATCGTCTCCCTGGGCTACGCGGGCCCGATGCATCTGCGGGTGGTCGGCGGCCGTCGGCTGTCCGGTGCGATCGACGTGAAGACCAGCAAGAACGCGTGCGTGGCCCTGCTGTGCGCCTCCCTCCTCAACAAGGGCCGCACGGTGCTGCGCCGGGTGGCCCGCATCGAGGAGGTGTACCGCCTCCTGGAGGTGCTCAACTCCATCGGCGTGCGCACCCGCTGGATCAACGACGGGGTCGACCTGGAGCTGGTGCCGCCCGCCGACCTCGACATGGCGTCCATCGACGCCGAGGCCGCCGTGCGCACCCGCTCGATCATCATGTTCTTCGGTCCGCTGCTGCACCGCATGGACCACTTCAAGCTGCCCTACGCCGGCGGCTGCGACCTCGGCACGCGGACCATCGAGCCGCACATGATCGCGCTGCGCCGGTTCGGTCTGGACATCGCGGCGACCGAGGGCCAGTACCACGCGCAGGTGGACCGCTCGATCCGCCCCGACCGGCCGATCGTGCTGACCGAGCGCGGCGACACGGTGACCGAGAACGCGCTGCTCGCCGCCGCCCGGCACGATGGTGTCACCGTCATCCGCAACGCGTCCTCCAACTACATGGTCCAGGACCTCTGCTTCTTCCTGGAGACGCTCGGGGTCCGGGTCGAGGGCATCGGCACCACCACCCTGACCGTGCACGGCGTCCCGAACATCGACGTGGACGTGGACTACTCCCCCTCCGAGGACCCGGTCGAGGCGATGAGCCTGCTGGCCGCCGCGGTGGTGACGGAGTCGGAGCTGACCGTGCGCCGGGTGCCGATCGAGTTCCTGGAGATCGAGCTGGCGGTCCTGGAGGAGATGGGCCTCGACCACGACCGCAGCGCCGAGTACTTCGCGGACAACGGCCGTACCCGCCTGACCGACCTGACGGTCCGGCCCTCCAAGCTGGAGGCGCCGATCGACAAGATCCACCCGATGCCGTTCCCCGGTCTTAACATCGACAACGTCCCCTTCTTCGCCGCCATCGCCGCGGTCGCCCAGGGCAAGACGCTGATCCACGACTGGGTCTACGACAACCGCGCGATCTACCTCACCGACCTCAACCGCCTCGGCGGCCGCCTCCAGCTCCTCGACCCGCACCGGGTCCTGGTGGAGGGTCCGACCCGCTGGCGCGCCGCCGAGATGATGTGCCCGCCGGCCCTGCGCCCCGCGGTGGTCGTCCTGCTCGCGATGATGGCCGCCGAGGGCACCTCGGTACTGCGCAACGTGTACGTCATCAACCGCGGGTACGAGGACCTCGCCGAACGCCTGAACTCGATCGGCGCCCAGATCGAGACGTTCCGCGACATCTGAAGGTTCTCAGAGAAACCACCACCGCACCCCTACTGACCTGCACGCATGTAAGACGGAAGGGGTGTGCAGGCGCCTCCGGGGACTTTTCTGGGACTTTTGGCCGGGCGTGAAGACCTTCGAGCGACACACACTCCACACGACGCGTCGTCGGAAAGATGCACATGTCGAGGGAGTGAGTCGGTACTCGTAGGACTCTGCGCCCGCCGGAGTCCACGCCCGCCGCACTCTCGAAATTCGCCTCAGCGGAACCCCGTTCCAAGGTCCGTGAGCAAATCGTCCAGCACTGTTTCCTCCTCGACCCGGACACCGCACTCGGCGAGAGCGACGGCCAGGGCGGGGTCCCAGGGAGTCGCGGCGGGCGGCCCCGTCAGCTCCGGAGCTTCGGCCACTGTGGTCACTGCTGCTCGGTAGTCGGCGGCCCTGTAGCGCCACGGCCGCCAGGGGACGCATCGCGCCAGCGCTGCGGCGATGCGCACACCGCCCCAGTCGAAGTCGCCGTGGTAGGCAAGGCGGGCTCCCCCTATGGACAGGTCGCGCAGCAAGGTGAGCGCGGCGGCCGACGGTTGGCCCTGGAGGCACACCATGGGCGGGCACTGCGGGCCGAGAGTGTCGGCGGCGGCGGACAGCACGGCCGGGTTCTCGCAGATGTGCACGATTCCCGTGGTCGGAACAGAGGCAACGGGGGCGCGGCCGGTGAGGGAGCGGAGTGTCAGCACCGCCGGCTCCCCCGCGTCGGCCATCCAGTCGAGGGCTGGCGTACCGCGCAGGTTGAGGGTGAGGACGGTCGATGACAGGTCGTCCTTGAGCAGGCCCGCCGAGGCCCACGCCTCCCGCCGCCACCGCGCACCGGAGCCGTCGGGGAAGCCGGTGAGGCAACGGATGCCGGACAGGACGAGCGTGGCGAGCGGCGTCCCCTCGTCCAGGGCATGAGCGCCCGAGAGGTTCCGTGCCGCGAACGTCGCCCGCGATGTCGGGGGTGCCGCGGGCAGCGCACGCAACGCGCGTACAGCGGCCTCCACCAGGGGACCCGCGGCCTCCGGTGTTCGGGCGAGGCGCCGTACGAGACCGTCGCCGCGGATCCGCTCGGCCCAGCGGGCCAACTCCCCGTCGAGAGTGCCGAGCGGGGCGTACGCCTCCTCCCAAGCCCGCTCCTCCCTGTTCCGCGTCTCCGCGTGGAGTACGACCGGGCCGGTGAGGGCGACGACGGCCGCCGCCAGTCCGTCGGGGCTGACACCGGAGCGCCGCAGGATCTCGTCGACGGTGACGAGGCGAATGCCGAGGGAGCCGCTGGATCGTGGGGCCCGTCCCAGCAGGCGTTCGGCGGCGCGACGTTGGGACTCATCGGGGTCGGACAAGGTGACGGAGCCGGTGAGCGGCCGGCCACGTGCCAAGCGCTGCCGCACACGGTCCACGAACCAGGCAAGGCCGGGATCGCCGAGCAGGCGTCCGAGGCGCTCGGTATCGATGTCGGTCAGGGCTTCCACCGGTGGCGGCACGGCCGGCACCGCGTCCACGGTGGCGGTCGGCGGTGCCGTGCGTCCGGCCGTCGTCCGGCCGCCGTCGCGGTCAGGCGGGGGCACCGAAGGGGTCACGTCCGCAGGGCCCCCTGTCCGCCGGAGCTGTCGACGACGGCGGTCCGCCCTGGCTCACCGGAAGGACTCACCGGTCCATCGGCACCCTCGCCGGAGTCGCCGGCACCGGCGGCCGCCGCGAACGCCTCCGCCCGGGCCCCGGGCTCCGTGCCGCGCCGCCGTTCGCTGCCGTCCCATTCCCACCGTGTCACCAGCACGGCGTCGATGTCGTCGACGCGGGACAGCTGGGCGATGGCAATGCCCGGCACCTGCGGGTAGCAGGCCCATTCGCGTTCGCTGGTCATGACGACGTCGAGGTCGAAGGCGCGCAGCAGGCCGAGGCACTTGGCGCGCGAGTCGTCGTCGACGCCGGCGAACGCCTCATCCAGGGTGACCAGTCGCGGGGCGTGCGCGCCGCCCGCGCTCGCGTAGTGCGAGGACGCGGCGGCGAACAGGGGCACGGATGCGGCCAGCACCCGCTCCCCGCCCGAAGCAGGTCCGGTGGCCGGTACCCACTTGCCGTGCTGATGGCGTTCGACGCCGAACTCGTGCCAGGACCGGTAGTCGAGGGCGGCGGTGAGGTCCTCCAGCCAGCTGCCGGCGCTGTCGTCGGCCTGTCGGTGGGCGATCTGCTCCTGGAGGAACGCGCCGACCGCGGCCCGGTCCTCGGGCGACCACGCGTCGGCCGACTGACGCAGCCGTTCGCGGGCCTGGGCCAGTCCCTGCGGGGCCCGGCGGGACGCTCTCCACACCAGCCGCAGCTTCATGCCCGTGGAGGTCGGGCGCTCCTCCAGCTCCCTGTTCATGGCGGCCACCTGCCGTTCGGCAGCCCCGATCAGTTCCTGGAGGGTCCCGGCGACCTCGGTGATCAGATGGGTCTGGAGGATCTCGCGCTCGCGTGCGGAGAGGATGCGGGTCAGTTCCGCGACCTCCACGGTCAGTGCCTCGGCGAGTTCGGGCACGGCCCGTTCCCGGCCCTGGTAGACGATGTCGACCCGCATACCGTCTTCGCTCGGGCGGGCGGCGGCGGTGTGGCCGTGCCGCGACAGCGCGTCCTGGAGCCTGCCGAACTCCTCGCTCAGCCGCTTCTGAACGCGCTCCCAGGCCGCGTCGGTGTCGTCGACCGAGGAGAGGCGGGACTCCACGGCCCGCGCGAGGGCGATGGCGGGGGTGGCCGCCCACGTCCCTGCCCCGTCGTCCGGTACGTCGATGTCGGGCAGCGCGACGGCGAGCAGCCCCGTCGCGGCGAACCGCTGGAGCGCCGCGACGGCTTCCTCCCGCGCGGCGGTCGCCTCGGTGACGTCTTCGGCGAGCCGCTCGATGCGTCCCTCGGCGCGGCTGGCCCGCCGGTCGGCGTCACTGTGCTCCGCCCGGGCCTGCCGCTGCTCGTGCTCGCAGGCCCGGGCCGCCTCGGCCGTCTCCTCCAGTTGCCTCTGAAGCTCGGCGACGGCCGCTCCGACGGTGGAGCGGAGCGTCGTGAGGTGTTCGTCCGCCGCCGCGGCCACCCGAGCCGCCTCCGCAGCGCGCTCCGCGAGTTCGGACGCGAGCAGGTCGGCCCGGCTGGTCTCCTCCCGCTCACCGGTCACCGCGCGCTCGGCCTCCGCGCGTTCGCGCAGCGCGGGCCACAGGGCCGCCATGAGGGCGGTGTGGTCGGCGAGCGCCTGGCGCACGGCGCCCAGTTCCGTGTGGCCGGCGGGAAGGTTCAGGGCCGCCGCGGTGTCGGCGAGTTCGGCCGTCGCACGCTCGGCCCGCTCCGCCGCCGGAGCCAGTTCCGCGGCCCGTTCGTCCCGCCGGGCGCGGGCGCGACGGGCCGCCTCAGCCGCGGCGATGACGCGTGCGTGGGCGTGCCGCAGGTCGTCGTCGCCCGGCAGTGCGGCGAGTTCGGCGTCCAGCGTGGCACGGCTCCCGGCCACGGCGTGGGACTCCTCGGCCAGTCGTTCCCGCTCCGCCGTCAGGCCGTCGATCTCGGCGCGCAGTTCCCCGATGCGAACGCGGCGTGCCTGTTCCCGTGCTCCTTCCCCCACGTACTGGGCGCTGTCCTTGGTCCAGCTCCCGGTGAGCGCCCCGACGCGGAAGCGCCCGTCCGCGCAGACCCACGTGTCGTGGCCACCGGCCTCCCAGGCGGCCTCGCCAGGCCCGTCGTCGCCGCCCGCGGCCAGCCCGATCGAGGCGAGCAGACGCGCGACCGTCTCCTCCCCCACGGCTGCGGCCCCCGCGTCCGCGGGGTCGACCGCCGGGCACAGCGCGCGGTCGAGGCCGGTTCCGCCGAGCAGTCCGACCGGATCGAGCAGCACGTCATGGCCGTCCGCCGCGACCGCGGAGCCGTCCGGCCGCACCCACGCGTCGAGAAGCCCCGACGCCTCCAGCGCGGCTTCCAGTCCCGCCCGGTCGGCCCCGGCGACGTGTGGGCGGAAGTCGACGAGCCGCCACAGCGGAGCGCCGGGGCCCCGGTCCCGCACGCCGGGTGTGCGCGTGGGGGGAGCCGCGGGGCCGCGCTGCCGACCCGTTTCGAGGGCGGTCAGTTCCTCCACCGCCAGCCGCTGCCGCTCCGCCGTCGCCGCCTCGCGGTGGGCCAGTCCGGCCGCCCGGTCGGCCAGGCGGGAGGCGGCGGCGCGATGCGCCTCGCTCGCCGCCGTACGGGCCGGCATCGGGCCGTCCAGAGAGCTCGCCCAGCCCTGTACGGCGTCCAGGACCCCGGGCAGCCCGGGCACCCGCAGCTCCACCCACCCGGAAAGACGCTCCCGCAGGGCCGTGACCAGGGCCCGCCCCTCCCGGGTGACGCCCTCCTCCGCCTCGGCCAGCCGCTCCTCGGCGTGCACGGCCTCCTCGTCGGCCTCGTCGGCGCGCAGCCGGGCGGCACGGTGCCGCTCCTCGGCCTGCTCGGCCCGCGTGACGAGCTCCGCCACGTGCTCGACGGCGCGCCGCCTGCTCGCGGTCACCTCGTCCGCCTCCCGGCGCAGGACCGCCTCGGGGGCTCCCTCTGTCCTGGGGGTGTCGAGCCGGGCGGCCGCGGCGCTCTCGGCGACTCGGTCCCGAATGTCGTCCAGCGCCTCCCGGGCTGCCGCGAGCCGGTTGTCCGCGGTGGCGAGCCGGCCCAGGGCCCGGGTGTGCGCCTCGGCCGCCGTACGCCGGTCTGCCTCCGCCCGCTTCAGCTCTGCGGCCGTGCGGGAGGCGTCGTCCGCCGCCCGGTCGAGCGCGCGGGCGTCGCGCATCTCGGGCCGGGACCGCAGCGTGGCGTCCTGAGCGGCCAGCCGCGCGGCCCGCTCGTCGAGGGCGGCACCCCTCTCCCTGGCCTCCTCGCGGTCCGCCAAGGCGCGGTCCCGGTCCGCCTGTGCCCTGGCGAGCTCCCGTTGCAGGTTCTCATAGCGGGCGTGTTCGCGGCGGGGCAGGCGGGCGCGGCGGCGGGAGGCGATGCGGGCGTAGCGGCGGTAGTGGTCGAGGAACGCCGAGGACGCCTGTTCGGCCTCGCGGGCCGCCCGCAGTTCCTCCTTCTCCTCGTCCAGCGACCTGAACGCCTCCGCCGCGTCGGCGACGACCGCCTGGTCCATCGGCGGGAGCGCCTCGGTCAGCGCCCGGGACAGGGCGGCCTCGCTGGGGCGCTTGGACAGCTGGGGCTGGCGCAGCTGGATCAGGAGGTCGACGAGAGCGCCGTAGCGCCGCTCCCCCAGCCCGAACAGGGCTTCGTCGACCGCCCTGCGGTAGGCCTTCGCCGTGTCGTACACCATGCCGTGGCCGCCGACGGCCTCGGCGAGCCGGTCCCGGGACAGTGCCGTCCCGGTCGCGTCCAGCAGGTCGAGGCCGGCGCCGACCCGCTGGCCGGTGACCGCGAACCAGTGGCGGGCGATGCCGCGTCCGGCGACCGCCTTGAGTCCGCACAGCAGCGTGCGGAAGTGCGCCTCACCCGTGCCGGCGTCGAGTCGTCCGAACTCGATCCAGGTGTATCCGAGCCGTTCGGGATGCGGGTGCGCGCCGCCCAGGAGGAGGTTCCACTCCATGCGCTTGCCCGGGTCGCCGTCGGGTTCGACGCGGCGGGCGGAGAGGTCGCCGTCCAGGAGGAACGGGAGGGTGAGGGCGAGCACCTTCGACTTGCCGGTGCCGTTGTTGCCGCGCAGCAGCAGCCGGCCGTCGCGGAACCAGAACTCCTCGACGTCGTAGTGGAAGAGGTCGACGAGTCCGATGCGCAGGGGCCGCCACCGGCCGGGCGCGGGAGCGGGCAGCGCGGGGCCGGGCGACTGGGGGCCGGGGAGCGCGGTCACGGGGCGGTTCACCTTTCGTCCTGCACGGGCTGCTGCATGGGCTGCACGAGCGGCAGGGTCTGCTCGGTCGTGGCGGGCCGGCGGGCCCGTCCGGGTTCCCTGACGACGGGTTCGCCGACCGCGTACCGCGCGAGGGCCGGCCGCGGTACGACGCCCCCTTCGGTGCGCTCGGCGAGTCCCAGCGCCGCCAGCTTGCTCAGCGCCTGCTCGACGAGTTCGGGCTCCGCTCCCGGTTCCCTCGCCGACTTGGACCAGAACCCGCCGTGCTCCACGGCCAGTTCCCGTACACGAGTCGCCAGTTCCGCCGGTTCGACGGGCCCGTCCGCCCGGGCCAGGTGCCCCGCCAGCAGCAGGGTGATGTGCCCGTGGGTGCCCTGTTCCGGCATGCGCGCGTCCGTGAGGTCGTCCATCGGGTCGACCATGGCGATGCCCTCGGCCCGGACCTCCGCGACGAGTCCCGTCAGCTCGTTGATGCGGGCGGTGATGAAGCCGCGCTGCCTGGTGAGATAGGCCAGTTCGTCGTCGGTCAGGTCGTCGTAGTACAGCACCGGGTCGTCCAGCAGGATGCGGGTCAGTTTCCAGCGGACCGCCCGGAACCTGAGCTCGTCGCTGTCGAGCACGGTCCAGGCGGTCATCTCCACCAGGCGCTCCTCGAAGCCCTCGGCCTCGACCATGGAGGGACCTCGCAGGGACGCGGGCATCCCGGCCAGCACACGCCGCCGCACGTCGTACAGCACGTCGCCCGATCCGCTGACGTAGGCGTCCTCGTCGCCGGCGACCCGCCGCAGCACCCCGAGCCGCAGCAGCAGGCGGACGACGGCCGCGAGGTCGAGGCGCTCGTCGCGCCGCTCCAGAGTGAACGTGATCCCGGCGGCGACGAGTTCGGGATCGGCGGCCGCCAGGACGACCTGCTCGGCGAGGCGTCCGAGCGCCACCTGCGACTCGCCCCGTTCCAGCGCGGCCAGGGCCAGGCAGAGCAGGACGTAGCGGCGGCGGGTGAAGGGCAGGGCGCTGCGGGCGGCCTCGCGCGCCGGGTGCGTGGCGTCGGTGAGGGTGCCCGGCGTCTTGCGCAGCCGTGCGGCGTCGGCGTCCGTGCGCAGCGTCCAGCCGACGTTGCGTTCGAACCACTCCCGCAGCTCGGCGGTGTGCCGGCGCACCAGCTTGAACTCGTCGGCGTACGGTCCGTCGGCGGTGAGCAGCGGCTCCTTCAGCAGGGCGCGTGCGGCCTTCTGGAGGTCGGCCTGCCGCTGGCCGTCGAGGACCTCGGCGAGCGGCCCGCTCATCGGTCCTCCGTGAGCTGGGGAGCGGTGTCCCGTCGCGGGGCGGGGAGGGGAACGGGTGCCGATGGCCGTGCGGCGGCGCGGTCGTGCTGCCCCACCGCGAGGTCGACGATGTCGATCAGGTGGTCGGGACCGCTGAACACACCGTCAGGCGTGCGCACTTCGGCTGTCGATCCGTCCTTGAGGGCGGTCAGCCGGATCTCCATCGAACCGTCCCCGCTGGTGGCGACGGTGGTGATGGTGCCCGGCCGCCAGGTGGCGAGCGCGTCGCCGAGCAGCCGCAGGAACAACTGGAAGGCATGCGGGTCGAGTCCGCCGAGCCTGGACAGCCGCACCGGTCCGTCCGTCACGAGACGGTCCCGGGCCCGCCTGGTCTCCTCCGTCTGCCGGGCGGCGATCTCGGCGAGCCGGCGCTTGGCCTCGCCCCGGTCGGCCACCCGGCGCGGCTTGCCGCGCCGTTCGTAGCTGCCGGTGCGGCGCAACTGGGGGCTGATCCTCAGCGGTCGCGCCTCGCTCCAGGGGGTGGAGGCCGGCTCCGGGGCGGCCGTCCGTTCCGCGAGGGTGTCGGCGTCGACGGTGAGGTGCCGGGAGGAGTGCAGCCCGAACGCCACCCGCCACAGCCGGTGCCGGGCCTCGTCGTCCGGAGCCTGGGCGAACCAGCGCGCCAGGGTGCGGAAGTCGGCCGAGCGGTCCGATCGTCCGGCCCGCCGCTCGTTGAGCTGCCGTACGACGGCCAGGAGCTGCGGGATCGAGCCGAGTGCCCGCCCGCGCAGCAGTCTGGCCTGCGACTCCCGTCCCTCCCCCGACACGAACCACTCGGCGAGCCCGGACCACCGGGCGGCCCACCGCTCGTACGCCACCGCCTCGGCCCGCTCGGCGTCCTCGGGAGCGGCGTCGGCGGCCTCGCGGGCGGCGGCGAGCCGCAGCAGCGGACCGACTCGCTCCTGCTCCTCCAGCTCCCCGATCAGCAGGGCGATCCGTCCGCCGAGGGTGATGAGGTCCTGGATGAACCGCTCCAGGTACTGGATCAGCCGGTCCTTGTAGGCGAGGAACGCCTCGACCTCGATGTCGTGCAGGTCGATGGTGCGCTGGAGCGAGCCCATGAAGGCGCGGGCGTTGTCGGCGAGGTCGGTGAACCGCGCCGTCAGCACGGACAGGGCGACGTATGCCTTGGCCGGGTCGGGCTCGTCCTCCGCGGCGATCACCAGCAGTGCCCGCAGCTGCGTGACGATGTCGTGCAGCGCGACCGCCTGGAGTTCGCCGCGCCGCCCCAGCACCTCGTCGTACGTCCCCAGCGCCGCCTCGGCCGCCTCACCGGCCCGGGTGAGCTGGTAGATGAACCGCCTGCGGTAGAAGTCCTCGACCGCCGTCACCCGCGCGTGGTCCGGATCGGCCCGCAGGTTTCCCCACTCCACGAGCTTGTCCAGCGCCTGCGTCACCGCCTCGAGGTCGGCGGGCCCACCCCCCGCGTCCAGGGCTGCGTACACGTCCTCCGGCCGCAGATGCACTGCGAACCGCTCCTTGGCGGCGAGGAACGCCCGCATGACTTGGCGGTAGAGGGGGGCGTTGGGGGTGGTGAGGTGGGCGAACGGGGTGTAATCGCTGGAGGTCATCTCGCCACATTCTTCCACCGCGATCACAGGCTCACGTGGGAGTCGCGAACACGCACTCCGCCCAGACGGTCTTACCCGGGCCTCCGGGGCGGATGTGCCAGCCCCAGCGTGTGGCGAGGCCCGCGACCAGCAGCAACCCTCGGCCGCTGGTGTCCTCCGGGCCGGGGACGGGCAGCGCGTCCGGTTCGGGTGGTGTGCATTCGGTACGGGTGTCGGTGACCTCGATCCTGACGGTGCGGGCGGGTTCGCTCACGTGCAGGAGCAGATGGAAGTCCCGGCCGGGGACGTGGCCGTGCCGTACCGCGTTGGCGGTCAGCTCACCGAGGACCAGCACGACCTCTTCGTGCGGGTCGGTGCCGTACGGGATTCCCCAGGCGTCCAACCGGTTTGCGGCCAGTCGGCGGGCGAGACGGGCACCCCGTGGGGTGGAGGTGAAACGCATCTCGAAGGTGGGGCTCAAGTCGCCGCTGGGACGCGCGGGTTGGGAGGCGCTGATGGGGCTGGGGAGTTGGCTCGTCATGCCGACAACGGTGTCTTCGATCGCGTAGCGTCACCAGTGGTGACGCACCGACGCGGCCTGTTGTACGCGCCGTGGCGATACGAGTACGAAGTGCGCGGCGTGACGGGGCCGCCGGGACGGCGTTGAGCCATGGAGGCGGTAGCGATGACCGAGGGTACGGACGAGAGGGCCGAGACCGTGGTGGCGGGCGACGCGGGACAGGCGACGGCGGACACGTCCGGCCAGGCTGTGGTCATCGCGTTCGGACAGACGATGAAGACCCTGCGGGTACGGGCGTGCCTGGAGCGAGAGGAGTTCGGGCGGCGGATCGGATACTCGGCGTCCACGGTCGCGTCGTACGAGCAGGGACGGCGGATCCCGTCTCCCAGGACCATCGAGCGGGCGGACGAGGTCCTGGACGCTGGCGGGTTGCTGACGGTGTGGAAGGAGCAGGTGGAGCGGGCTCAGTATCCGGTGTTCTTCCAGGGGATGGCGACGCTGGAGAAGGAGGCCATCGAGCTGCTCGCATATGACGCCCTCGTGGTGAAAGGCTTGCTTCAGACCGAGGAGTACATGCGAGCGCTGCTCGCCATGCGGCGCCCAGTCTTGGACCAAGAGACCATCGAGCAGCGCGTGGCCGCTCGGTTGGCCCGGCAGGACATCTTCGACCGGCGGCCTTCACCCCTACTGAGCTTCGTCATGGACGAGTCGGTACTACGGCACCGGTACGGCGGCAAGGACGTGTTGCGGGGGCAATTGGAACACCTTCTCCTGATCGGTGAGAAGCGCAACGTCGAGATTCAGGTGATGCCGACCGAGTGCGAGGACAACGCGGGCGTGAACGGCCCGTTCACGGTCGTCACGCGCAAAGACGGCAAGAAGTTCGTGTATGTCGAGGCGCAGTCAACCAGCAGCCTTCAGACCGACCCCGAGCAGTCGGCGCTCGCCGCCGCCCGTTATGGGATCATCCGATCACAGGCTCTCACTCCGCGAGAGTCCCTTGCGTTCATCGAGAGGTTGCTGGGAGAGCTATGAACACCGCTGAGTCCTCGGCCGTCGCGTCCGACCTCGCCTGGTTCAAGAGCAGCTACAGCGGAACCGAGGGCGGCGACTGCGTCGAGGTCGCGGCCGACACGGGAGTCGTACACATCCGGGACTCCAAGGCCGTGACCGGACCCGTCATCCGTGTGTCACGTGAGGCGTGGGCGGGGTTCGTCGGGGTGGCCTGACGGTCGTCGTCGAGCGAAGAGCCCTGCCGCCCGATCAAGGACGGCAGGGCTCACGCACACCCCTACTTGGGCAGGTACGGGCTCGGCTTGCCGTACCAGCTGATCCGCAGGGTGTCGCGAGCGCGAGTGGCCGCGACGAACAGCAGTGACCGCGCCTTCAGTTCCTCGCGGGCGAGACGCCGGGAGTCCGTGTCGCGGTAGCGCTGGACCACGGAAGCGCGGGGGATGACTCCGTCACGGGCACCGACGATGGCGAGCCTCTGGTATTCGAGCCCCTTGAAGCGGTGCATGGTGCCGACGTGGATGTCGCCGTCTCCCTTGACACCCTCCTTGGTGAGTTCGGCGACGGTCAGCCCGGCCTCGGTCGCCAGGTAGTACATGACCTGGGTGGCGGCATCGCGGTCGGCGACGCACACCGCGATGTTGCCGCGTGGGTCGCGGACCTTGCCGTCGGCTCCGCCGGTGGCGAGCTCCTGACGCCAGGCCCGGAGGGTGATGGCGAGCTGGGCGAGTTCGTCGTCCCAGCTGTCGCAGCGGACGAACTCGGGGGCCGGACCGCGTAGAACCGAGCGGTGGCCGTCGAGGTTGTCGGTGCCGTCGTCGAGGTCGTCGAAAGTGATCTGGTCACTCTTGGGGTTCACCACCTCCATGGCCCGGTTGAGGATCTCGCGGGTGGTGCGGTAGCTGAGGGTGAGGCGGGCCGCGCGACCGCGGATGTTGAGCCGACCGTGCCCAGGGTGACCTGCTGGTCGTAGATGCGCTGGTGGGTGTCGCCGGCGCGGACCCAGCGGTGCTGGGCCTCACCGACAAAGACCTCGCGCGGGTCGTCGGGACCGACGGACTCCCGGCCTGGCTGGTGACGCGGTACGAGGACGTCCGGCACGCCCTCGCCGACCCGCGGCTCTCGCTCGACAAGGCGCACGCCGCGCCCGGCGGCTACCGCGGGCTCGCGCTGCCGCCCGCGCTCGACGCCAACCTGCTCAACATGGACCCGCCGGACCACACCCGGGTCCGGCGCCTGGTGTCCCAGGCGTTCACCCCGCGGCGCGTCGCCCGGCTGCGCGAACCGGTCCGGCGGACCGCCGACACCCTGCTCGACGCCCTCGCGCCGCTCGGCCGCACCGACCTGATCGCCGCCTACGCCGCGCCGCTGCCCATCGCCGTGATCTGCGAGCTGCTGGGGGTCGCCGCGTCGGACCGGCCGGACTTCCGGTCCTGGACGGACGCGCTCGTCGTCCCCGACCCCGCACGGCCGGAGCGGGCGAAGGAGGCGGTCGGCGCTCTGCTCGCCTTCTTCGCCCGGGTGCTCGCCCGCAAGCGCGCCGAGCCCGCCGACGACCTGCTCTCCGCCATGATCGCGGTACGGGACGAGGAGGACCGGCTCAGCGAGGACGAGTTGATGTCCCTGGCCTTCCTGATCCTGTTCGCCGGGTACGAGAACACCGTCCACCTCATCGGCAACGCCACCCTGGCCCTGTTCCGGGACCCCGCCCAGCCGGCCGCGCTGCGCGCCGATCCCGCCCGGATCGGCCCGGCCGTCGAGGAGCTGGCCCGCTACGACGGTCCCGCCCCGCTCGCCATCCGCCGCTTCCCCACCGAGGACGTCGTCATCGGCGGGGTCACCGTCCGGGCGGGCGAGACCGTGCTGCTGTCCCTGGCGGCGGCCCATCGCGACCCGCGCCGCTTCCCCGACCCCGACCGGCTGGACATCGGCCGCGACACCACCGGGCACCTGGCCCTCGGCCACGGCATCCACTACTGCCTCGGCGCACCGCTCGCCCGCCTGGAGACCGAGATCGCCCTGACCGCCCTCCTGGAACGCCTCCCCGGTCTCGCACTCGACACTCCCGTGGACCGGTTGCGCTGGCGTCCCTCGATGCGCACCCGGGGCCTGCCGGCCCTTCCGGTGCGGTACTGAGGGAGGGTCAGAGCGCCGTGGACGTGTCCCGGCGGGAGGCGGCCAGATAGCCGACGAAGCAGACGATGGCCGCCGTCCAGCCGAGGGTGACCGGACCCAGTCCGAGCGCGAGCCCGCCCCGGCTGTGCCCGAGCGCCATCCAGTCGGCGAGGGAGGCGCCGAGAGGGCGGGTGATGACGTAGGCCGTCCAGAACGCGGGCACGGCGCCCAGGGCGCCGCCCCGGTGGGCGAGGGCGGGCACGCAGATGGCGACGGCGAAGAGGACCGCGGAACCGAAGTAGCCGAGACCGGCGGTGGCGGTCAGGTCGCCGGCCGCGGTGCCGAGGGCGAAGGTGGCGAGGACGGCCGCCCAGTAGAAGGCCTCACGGCGGCGGGTGCGGATGCTGTGGATGGACAGGGTCCGCTCGACGGCGTACCAGAGGGCGAAGACCGCGGCCAGCGCGAGCAGGAAGAACGGCGTGGACAGCGTGTAGGGCACACCGAGGCCGACGTGCAGGACGTCGGCGGCCATCGTGCCGAACACGCTGACCATGACGACGGCCGTCCAGTACACCCAGGCGATGTACCGGCGGACGGCGAACTGCACCGCCAGCGAGGCCGCCAGAGCGAGTCCGCCGAGGGCGACCGCGGGCACCGGACCGAGGACCTTGGCGAGCAGGTCCGACGCGGTCTCCCCCATCCCGGTGGTGAGCACCTTGATGATCCAGAAGTAGGCGGTCACTTCGGGAACCTTGTTCGCCAGCACGCGCAGGGTGGCCCGGGGGCGGTCGTCGAGGAGGTGCTCTGGGGTCATGAGCCGCACCATGACACGGCGCACCTTCGGTGCCACAGATGTCTTTGCCATTGTTTTGGGGCTTCTGGTGCATGAGTTTCATCAACGCCCGGCCAACCTGAGCGCAACCTGAACATCCCGGTGAATCCCCTGTTCGAAGCGGGTCCCGCGATGGTAGGCGCCGAGTGCCGGCCCCGCGGGCCATCCCTCAGGCCCGGCGCTCCCGGAGCCGCGCGTAGGTCATGAGGCCGAGCAGGACGGCCAGCAGGACCGCCGAGGAACCGGCCGTGCCGAGGTTCAGACCGCCCTTGGCGACCGGTTTGGTCAGGAAATCGCCCGCGGTCGCGCCGAGCGGGCGGGTCAGGACGAACGCGATCCAGAACAGCAGGACGTTCGGCACCGCGGGCACCTTCATGAGGGCGGCCAGCACCGCGAGCGCCCCGGCCACCAGCAGCGCGCCGCCGGCGTAGCCGAGGCCGGAGCTGTCGGAGAGGAAGTCGCCCATGGAGGTGCCGAGCGTGTTGGAGACGAGGATCGCCGACCAGAACAGCGCCTCCCCGCGGAAGGTGACGATGTCGCGGATCTGGAAGGTCATCCCGCTCAGCCGCCAGACCGCGAAGATGACCAGCAGGATCGAGATGAGGATCGCCGCCCCGGTCGGATAGCCGAGGCCGAGGCCCTGCGGCCCCCAGCCGAGCGAGGTGGCGCCGGCCGGCAGGTACTTCGCGTCGGCGTCGCGGTTCATGAAGTCGGACATGGTGGTGCCGGCCATGCTGGTCGACAGGATGACGGTCCAGTAGAAGAACGGGTTGTAGTGGTCGGCGCGGAGCTGGACGACCAGCGTCACCACGAAGACCAGGAACAGCGCGATCGTGGTGAGGAAGTAGCCGAGCTTCAGGGTCTGGGAGAAGAGGTCGCCGGCCGTCTCGCCGAGGGTGGTCGCGGCGATCTTCATGATCCAGAACGCCAGGGTCACCTCCGGGAGTTTCTTCATCACCGACGTGGCCGGGGCCGGGAGGTCCGGGCCGGTGCGGACTTTCGACTGCTGCACGGTGGGGGGCTCCTGTTCGGTCGGGCGGCCGCGGGGCGGCCGCCAGGACCGACCCTGGCAGTTCCGGCGCGAACGGCTCCCGAACGACTCCGGTGTTACCCCCGGGAGAGTGAACCGCCGTTCTCGCGGCTCACCTCGTGGTGACGGCCGCCGGGTCCGGGCAGCGGCTTGAGGTCGACCTGGATGCGGTGGGTGGAGTCATGGCTCACCGAGCCGCCGAGGCGGGCGTCGACCACGCCCAGCCGCAGCCCCGCGCCGCCCTCGCCGCCCCGGTGGAACTGCACCGCGAACTCCAGGCTGACCTGCTCCACACTGAACCGCCAGTCGCTCTCGGCCCCTTCGGCCTGGGCCCGCGCCAGCTCGGCGCGCACCGTGCCGATGGCCTCCGCGAGGCCGATCGGTTCCGGATCCCCCATGACAACACCTCGCAGGCTTCCGCTGTTCGACCGATCCGAGCCGCTCACAAGTCTAGGGACGCGGCATGCCCCGCGCGTAGTGTGGGACACCATGGGGGAATTGCGTGCGGACTGGAGACTCAGGCTGCGACGCGAGGACGCGCACGGCCCCGTCTGCGGGGCCGGTGTACTCGTCGACCAGCACACGGCGCTGACCTGTGCCCATGTGGTACGCCACCCGGACGCGGTGATGTGGCTGGAGTTCGCCGAGAACGCCGCGCTGGAGCCGGTCGCCGCGCGGGTCGTGCCGGGCGGCTGGCTGCGGGACGGCGAACGCGGTGCGGACGTGGCCGTGTTACGACTGGACAGCCCGCGCCCATGGGCCCGTCCCGCCCCACTGGAGCGCCGGCTCAGGGCGGGCCTGGAGGTGTACGCGACCGGCTACGCCGAGGGCTTCGACGACGGTGTGAGCCTGTGGGGCCGGATCGGCGGGGCCAGCGGCGAGCGGGTGCAGCTCGACTCCGTCACCAAGGCACACGTGGTGCGCGCCGGTTTCAGCGGCGCGGCCGTGTGCACCCGGCCGCGGGACGGCGCACCCGCCCGCGTGGTCGGGCTCGTCGTCAGCTGGCGCGGCGACCTGGGCGCGCCGTTGCCCGAGGACAACCGGCTCGCCTTCTCGTATCTGGTTCCCATCGACCGTATCGCCGAACTCTCGCCACTGGTGGCGGAGTTGAGCGGGCCGGACGCCTGGGACCGGGGGTTCGAGGAGCGGGTGGGGCGATGGTTCGACGACCCCGACGAGGACCCGGTGAAGATCAGCGTGGTGGCCCCGGGCAGCGGCAAGGAGCGCTCGCTGCGCCATCTGCTGCACCGTGCCGACGTGGTCCATCGCGCCGGTGACAGCAGACCGCGCCTCGCCGACCGGGCGCTGGGGGTGGTCTCCTTCCCGGTCGGCGGTTATCTCGCGCACTGGGAGTGGCTGCTGGGCATCAGGCGCCGGCCGGTTCCGGCGGCCGAGGTCACGCCCGCGCGGCCGGTCACGGTGGTCGTCCTGGATCTCGACGAGGAGCCGCAGCCCGGCCCACTCATCGAACTCCTCGCGCGATTACTCGAGTTGGGCTTCCGACTGCTGCTGGTCTTCCGTCGTGAGGGCGGCGCCGGCTGGACCGCGGCCCGCGACGGACTGCTGCGGCCCGCCCTCCTCGGCCACACGGACGCCCTGCTCGACCGGCTGGAGCTCGCCGAGTTCGGCAAGGCGGCCCGCCGGGGCGTCGTGGCCAGTGCCTCCCTCGGTTCGGTCACCGAAACCGCCGATCTGCGCCGTGCCGAACGCCGCCGCATCGACGCGGTACGGGACCCACAGCACCACCTCACGCGCCTGCGCGCCCTGATCAACACCCTCCGCACCGACCTGGCCCGCCAGGAGAACCGCTGATGCGGCACGACGGGCAGGGGATCGGAGACGCCGTACGCCGTGGACGGCCGGACGGTGCCGATCCCGAACGCGCGCCGCGAACCGCGCACTCCGGCCACCCTTCCGAGCCGCCGTGCCCCGTCCGGCGAACCGAGCCGCCGTGCCCCTCGCATGAGCCGCCGAGGCCCGCACGCGGCCCCGGCTCGGCGAACCCTGTACGCAGGCTCTGTTCGCCGAACCTCGTACGCAGCACCGACCCGGCGTGCGCCGACGGCGACCCCGAGTGACGGTACGCCGAACGCGGCCCGAGAAGGCGGGACGCGCGCCGGAGTCGCCGTGCCCCTCGCATGAGCCGCCGAGGCCCGCACGCGGCCCCGGCTCGGCGAACCCTGTACGCAGGCTCTGTTCGCCGAACCTCGTACGCAGCACCGACCCGGCGTGCGCCGACGGCGACCCCGAGTGGCGGTACGCCGAACGCGGCCCGAGAAGGCGGGACGCGCGCCGGAGTCGCCCCACCCCTCGCGCCGGCCGGTCCCTGGCGCCGGGTGCCGCGCACGGGACGGGGGTGAGGGGGTGAGGGGGTGTCCGCATCGGCGGTTCGACGGGGCTCCCTGTGCGGGGACCGTGCTGCCGACCGGCTGGTGCGCCGTGTGCGGCCGGGCGGAGCGGCACCCCGGACTGCCCGCACTGCCCGCGGACCCGCGGGAGCTCGGCCCGAGCGACCTCCTCGCGCTCCCCGAGCGCACCGCCCGCCCCGCCGACGCCCGCCTGATCCGTCCCGAGGCGCCGCTGCGCATCCGGATGGGCTGTTCGGCCGCCGGCTGCGGCATCACCTTCGCCCCGCCGTACACCGCGGGCCCGGTCCCCCTCAAGGGCCACTGCCCGGCCTGCGGCACCCGCTACTCGTACACACCGCCGGCCTCGGCACCGACTCCTTCCGCCGGGTCGTCGAGCGCGCCCTCCGCGAGGACCCGGGACGGCGCTTCGCCGACGCCCGCGAGATGGCGAACCAACTGCGCGGGGCGCTGCGGGAGATCCGTGCCCTGCGCGGCAAGAGCGACCCGCCCGAGCCGTCGGACTACTTCCGGCCCTCCCCGCAGCTGCTGGGGGCCCGGCTCGGCACGGTGCCCGGCATCGAGCACTGGCTGTACCGCCCGCGCCCCGACCGGTACGCGCCGCCCGTGGCCCCGGCCCTCGACCTGGGCGCCCCCACCCCCGCGGAGATCGCCGGCTGTCTGCCGGTGCCGCGCCGCTACCCGGGCGACCCGCAGACCGCCCGCTTCGAGGTGAGCAGCGGCTACGACCCCGGTCAGCTCCTCGCCCAGGAGGACGAGAAGCCGCGCTCGGTGGAGATCTGCCTGCACAACGTCCGGGTCCTGCTGGGCCGCAACACCAGGGAGGACCTGGAGCTGGCGCAGGCGGAACTCGACACCGCCGACTCCGTCCCCGGCCCGTCCGCCGTGCGCCGCTGGCGGCTGGAGTGGCACCGCGCCCTGCTCGCCCTGCGCAGCGCCGGCCTGGACGACAGCCCCCAGCAGGTCGCCGAGGCCAGGTCCCACTTCATGCGGGTCCACCTCGAACTGCCCGGCGAGTACGCGCCGAAGCTGGCCCTCGCGTACTGCGGGGAGCGGCTCGGCGACGACACGGCCGGACCCACCGCCCGGGAACTGTACGAGGCGGTGTTCGCCCGCAACCTCGCGCACGGCGGCGCCGCGCTCGGCCTCGCCAGGCTCGCCCTGCGCGCGGGCGACCGCCGGGCGGCCCTCGACGTGCTCGGCAGGGTGGGGCCGGGCACCCTGGACCACACCGTCGCCCGGATCGCCGCGCTGCGGATCCGTGCGGCGCGGCTGCCCGGGGGCGTGGATCCTCCCCCGGCCTTCGTCCGGGGTGACCCCCGTCTCGCTTCGCTCGCGGCGCCCGCGGAGGTCGACGCGGCGCTGGCCGAACTGCCGCACCTGGTGGGCCGCAGACCGGGCGCGGCCGAGCCGAGTCTGTCCGAGGACGAGGCGCTTCGGCTCAGCATCGAACTGCACGAATGGAAACTGGACGCGCTGCACAGCCTCGACGACCGGCCGGGGCCGCGGGGCGGCGGAGCCGGCCGGCTGGACGGCCGCAGGCTGCGGCGGCTGAGCACGGCGGAACGCGCGCTGCGCGCCCGGCTGGAGTCGCTCTACCGTCAGCTGGCCGCCCGGCACCACGAGTCGCCCGCCGCCCACGAACACCTGGTGGACCTCCTGCACGCGGTCCGCCCCCAGACCCTGTTCTGATCGCACCCCGGAAGGAGCGGTGACACAGGACATGAGCAGTCACACCCGGCCGCCGCAGCCGGGCATCCGGCTCCGCGTCGACCTGGACGGCGACCTGCGTCCGCACCGCAGCGCGAAGATCGAGGCCCGGCTCCGGGTCGAGGTGGCCGCCGACGGGGCGCCCACCGACCTGCCCGCGGTGGAGCTGGCCGTGATCGTCGCGGTGGACGTCGCCGAGGCCAACCGGGCGGCGGTCCGGCACGCGCTGCCCGCCGCGTTGCGCGCGCTGCCCGACCGGATCTCGTTCGCCGTGCTGGGCAGCGGGCCCGAGCCGGTCCGCTGCTATCCGCTGGGCGAGGACGAGTGGGCCGTCGCCGACCAGTACCAGCGGCGCCGGGCCGCCTTCGCGGCGGGCTCGCTGCCCCTGCACCGGGACCGGCCGCGTCCCGCCGGGTACGCGCACTGGGTGGCCGGGGCCCGCTCCCTGCTCGCCGGCCGCCCGCTGTCCGTACGGCACCTGGTGCTGATCACCGACGGCAGCAGCGCCGCCTTCCGGGAGCCCGGTCTGGAGGCGGAACTCAACGCCTGCGCCGGGCTGTTCACCTGCGACGTGTTCGCGGTGGGCGCCGACTGGGCCCCCGACCCGTTGCTGGTCCTGGCCGAACGGCTGCACGGGACCGCCCAGTTCGTGGACGACGGGCTGGGCCGGGCGGTCACGGACGCCATCGCGCGGCTGCGCCGGGTGCACTCGCCGCAGCTGCCGATCGAGGTGACCCTGCGGCCCTCGGTGCGCCAGGTCTCGCTCAGCGAGAAGGCACCCCGGCCGCACCGCCTGGGCGGGCTGCCCGAGCCCGGCCGGCCGCACCGCTGGAGCTTCCCGACCTACCAGTGGGAGCAGGGCAGCCGCGACTACCTGCTGACCCTGGTCGCCGACGCCGACGCCGATCCGCTGGAGACGGAGCTGCAGTTCGCCATGGTGTCCGTGGGGGACGTGCACGCGCCCGTCGTCGCCCGCTGGCACCTCGCCGACCGGTCCGTGCCGCCGGCCGTGGCCGGCGCCGGAAGTGTGCGCAGCCTCAACGCCACCGCCCAGATGCGCGGTGCGCTGCGCGAGGGCCTGGCCGCGCTGCGGGACCACCGGCGGGACACCGCCGAGCACTGCCTGGGGCAGGCCGCCCGGCTGGCGGCGCGGTTCGGCACGGGATGGGTGCTGGACGAGATCCGGACGGTCGCCGACATCGAGGACGCCGCCGAGGGACGGATCCGGCTGCGCGCCGTCGACGCCGAGACACTCGCCCCGATGATCCTGCGCGCGGGCTCGGGCCCCGGCGCGCCCCCGGCCGACACCGTCGGCGTCCGGCCCGGCCCGCGCTGCGGCAACTGCGGCACCCCGGCCGGGAGCGAGGCCCGTTACTGCATCGTCTGCGGGAAGGAGCTGCTGTGACCACCGGACCGGGCGGCGAGGGAGCCGCGGTGACGGCGGCCGTACGCGCCGCCCCCCGGCGCCGCTCCCCCGCCGCGTTCCGGCGCCGCTGCTCCCCGGCCGCGTTCTGGCGCGGGCGGCTGCGCCGCTGGCGGACCCGGCGGCTGCTGGAGGCGCATCTGCTGGTGCTGTTCCTGTGCGCCGTCCTGGCGGCGACGGCCCTGTCCCTGTCCTGCCGGCAGGCCCAGCGCAGCGCCGAGGCCCTCGCGACCCGGGAGGCACCGGCCGTGCAGGGGCTCGCCGCGACCCGGCTCGCGGCGCTGCGCTCCTATCAGGAGGCCCAGTACCTGGTGAACCGCGATCTCGTGGACGTGGCGGGGTCGAGCGAGGCCTACCGGGCCCAGCTCTCGGCCGCGGACCAGGGCCTGTCGCGCATCGCCGACCGCACCGACCAGGACCTCGGCACGGTCAACGGCCTGCTCGCCACCTACGGAAACTCGCTCAGCCTCGGTACCTCGCAGTACCGCGACCAGCCCCTCATGCGGGAGCAGAAGCTCCGCGAGGCGTACTCGCTGCTCACCCGGACGGAGGTGGGCGTGGTGCCCCGGCTGCACCGGCTGGAGGGGAACCAGCTGCGGCACGCCGAGGCCACCGCGGCCCTGGGCCGCTGGCGGCGCGCCGGCTGGTGGCTCGGCGAACTCGCCCTGGCAGCTCTGGCGTTGACGCTGCTGTCGGCACTGTTCGTGCTGCGCGACCGCTGCGGCCGGGACTGGAACCCCTACCTGCTCGCGGCCTTCGTCCTGACCGTGCTGCTCGCGGTGGTCCCGCTGACGGCGCTGTCCGCCACCGGTCGCGGCCTCGACCGGGCGATCGGGAACCTCCACCTGATCACCGAGGTGTCCGGGCGCGGCGGGCTGGCGGCGGCGCAGCAGAGTGTCACGGACCGGTCGGAGCTGGTCCGGCGGGAACTGGACGGCGGCACCTGGGCCGCCCGGGTGTACGAGGGCACGCTCGTGGGCGGCCCGCTCGTCGTCGTCCTGCCCGCGCTGGGCCTGGTGCTCCGGCTGGACGGCGACTACTGGAGGCGGCGATGACCCGGCGGCTCAGGATCCTGGTCTTCCTCCTGGCGATGGTGCTGGTCGCGGCCGGCGGTCTGGTGGCGGCCTGGGCCCGGCACGACGACGAGGAGCCGGTGTCCATCCTCGGTACCTGGACCGGGGAACAGGCGACGCAGTTCACGACCCTGCTGCGGGGCTTCGGCATCCCGTTCCGCTACCAGGGGACCGCGGCCCAGCGTGAGGTGCTGCTCTCCAAGGTGCAGTCGGGAGAACCGCCGGACCTGGTGATCATGCCGGGGCTCGGCGAACTCGCAGAGTACGCCGACCAGCACCGCCTCTACCCGCTGAACGGGCTCTACGACCCGCAGGAGTACGGGGCCCCCTGGAAGCCGACGGGCACGGCCTCCGCACACGTCTACTGGGTGCCGGTCAAGGCGGACCTGAAGAGCGTGGTCTGGTACCGCCAGGACCATCCGCCCGCCGACTCGCCCGCACCCATGGGGAGTTGGTGCGTCGGCATGGGGGACGACGGCGCCTCCGGCTGGCCCGGCACCGACTGGATCGAGGACCTCGTGCTACAGCGGTCGGGTCCGGCCGTCTACGAGGACTGGGTACTGGGCAGGAACGGTGTGACCTGGGGCAGCGCCCCGGTGCGCGCCGCCTGGGAGGCGTGGGCCGGCCTGCTCCGGATGGACCGGGCCGCGGCCCGCCACGCCCTGCTCACCGACCACCGCGGCGCCCCCGGCGGCCGGGGGCTGCTCTTCGACGCGTGGCACGGCTGCTTCCTGGAGCACCAGGGCTCCTTCGCCCGTTCCTTCTACCGCGCGGCCGACGCGGAACGCGCCCGGCTGACGGACTCCGCACCGCTGCTGCCCGGCGGCCCCGCCGTCCGGGCCCACGAGGTGAGCGGTGACTTCGCGGCGCTGTTCAGCGACCGTCCGCAGGCGCGGACGCTGCTCGGAAGGCTGGCCTCGCGGGCGGGCCAGCAGAAGTGGGCGCAGGTGGCGGACGTGTTCTCCGCGAACCGCGGAGTGACGCCGCGGGGCGGCACGGTGGAACGCGAGATCGCCGAACGGCTGCGGACGGGCCCCCGCTGCCTGGACGCCTCGGACGTGATGGCACCCGCCGTACGGGACGCCTTCTACGAGGCCGCGCTGGAGACCATCGCGCGGGTCGCCGAAGGCAGGAACCCCGGCATCGCGGACCTGCTGCGGGATCTGCAGCGGTTGCAGGACGCGCAGTCCGCGCAGGCGGGCGACGGCAGAGCGGCGCCGCAGACGGTGTGCAGCACGCGGTGAGCGGCCGGGCGGGCCCCGCCGCCGCCCGGCCGGACACCCCGGGCCCCTTTGTTGGAACGTCAGGACAAAGTGATTGACATCCCCTGGGACCGACCTCATCAGCAAGGCCGAGGTCGCCACCTTCGACCTCAACAAGGACCTGGTCTCCGCCATCCAGAAGGGCTCGGTCGAGTTCGCCGTCGACCAGCAGCCCTACCTCCAGGGCTACCTCGCCGTCGACTCCCTGTGGCTCTACAGGAACAACGGCAACTACAGCGGTGGCGGCGCCGCCCCGGTCCTGACCGGACCGGCCTTCGTCACCAAGGACAACGCCGACACCATCGCCGAGTTCGCAGCCGACGGCACCCGCTGACGAGCCGTCAGTGGTCAGCGGACACTCGGGCCGTCCCCCTCGGGGGGCGGCCCGGTCGTGCCCCGCACCACCAGCTTCGGGTCCAGGACCGCCTCGCGCGGTGCCAGTTCGGGGTCCTCCAGCCGCTCCACGGCGAACCGCACCGCGTACTCCGCCATCAGCCCGGCGTCCTGACGCACCGTGGTGAGGCCGACCGGCATCAGGTGCGAGAGGTGGCTGTCGTCGTAGCCGACCACGGAGATGTCCCGCGGCACCTCGACCCCGCCGCGGGTCATGGCCATCAGCACACCCATCGCGCACCGGTCGTTGCCCGCCAGGACCGCGGTCGGCAGCGGCAGCCCCCGCTCGCGTTCCGCCAGCAGCAGACGTCCGGTCTCGATGCCGGACCGCTCGGTGTGCTCACCGGGTATCACCCGGATCTCCGGTTCGAGACCGTGCCGGCGCATCGCGGCCCGGTACGACCGGCGCCGCTCGGCGGAACCGGGGCCGCGGCCCCCGTCGACATGGACGATCCTGCGGTGCCCGAGCTCGACCAGGTGGTCCATGGCCTGCCGGACGCCCTTGCTCTCCGCGCTGTGCACGAAGTCCACCCGGGCGCGCGGCACCCGGCGGCTGACCGACACGGTCACGACGCGTCGGCCGAGCCCGTCGAGGTAGGCGGGGTCCGCGTCCGGACCGAGCAGGATCAGGGCCTCGCAGCGGTGTCCGAGCAGCGCCTCGACGGCCTTCTCCTCGCTGCGGCCCTGGGCGGCGGCGGAGAGCAGCACGTCGTAGCCGAGCCGTTCGGCCTCCGGGTAGATGCCCTCGATGAGGTCGGTGTGGAAGGTCTGGTGGACGGTGAACATCACGCCGAGGGTGCGGCTGCGGCCGCGGGCCAGCAGCCGGGCCGCGCTGTCGGGGCGGTAACCGATCTCGTCGGCGACCCGCAGCACCCGCTCGCGCGTCTCCTGGCTCGCGCCGGGCTGGTTGCGGAACACGATCGACACCAGCGCCCGGGAGACCCCGGCCCGCTCGGCGACGTCGGCCATCGTCGGCCGCCGCCTGCCCGCTGCATCCACCTGCGCACCCACCCTTCGACGGAGCCCACCCTAGGGCGTGTTCCCGGCGGCTCCGGAAATCCTCCGGCAACAAGGTATTGACATGACATTTGGACAGGGGTCATCGTACTCGCACTAGAGCGCGCTAGTAGAGCGCAGCAGTCCGCTGACGACACGACGTCTTCGTCCCCTCTCCCCGAAGGACACGCCATGGCAACGGCGCCAGCTCCCCTCCGCACCACCGTCGGCAACCTCTGCCTCGGCTCGGCCCCCGACTCCTGGGGCGTCTGGTTCCCGGAGGACGAGCACCAGGTCTCGTACACCCGCTTCCTCGACGAGCTGAAGCAGGCCGGCTACGAGTGGTTCGAGCTCGGGCCCTACGGCTACCTGCCCACCGACCCGCTGCGGCTGAAGGAGGAACTCGACGTCCGTGGCCTCAAGGTCTCCGGCGGCACCGCGTTCGGCGCGCTGCACCGGCCCGAGGCCTGGGACGAGATGCTCGCCCACGTCCGTCAGGTCGCCACCCTGACCCAGGCCGCCGGCGCCCACCACCTGGTCCTCATCCCGCCCATGTACCGGGACGAGAAGACCGGCGCGTTCACCGAGTCGCCGGAGCTGACCGCCGAGCAGTGGGCGGGCTTCGGCAGGGCCGCCGACCGGTTGGGCAGGCTGCTCCTCGACGAGTACGACGTGCGGCTCGTCGTCCACCCGCACGCCGACAGCCACATCCAGACCCAGCCGGAGATCGAGCGGCTGCTGAACGAGTCGGACGCGCGGTACACGAACCTCTGCCTGGACACCGGTCACGTCGCCTACGGCGGCGGTGACAACGTGGACCTGATCCGGCGCTTCGGCGAGCGCGTCGGCTACGTCCACATCAAGCAGATGGACCCGGAGATCCTGGCCCAGGTCGCCGCCGAGGACCTCGGTTTCGGCGAGGCCGTCAAGCGGGGCGTGTGCGTCTCGCCGCCCGCCGGTGTGCCGAACCCGGCCGACGTGGTGACGGAGCTGGCGAAGCTCGACGCCGAGCTGTTCGTGATCGTCGAGCAGGACCTGTACCCGTGCGCCCCCGAGGTGCCGCTGCCCGTCGCCACCCGCACGCGCGAGTACCTGAACGGCCACGGCCTGTCGGGTACCCGTCGCCCGAACCCGAACCGGTAGGAGGCGGCGACATGGACGTCAGGGACGACGCGGTCCGCGCCACCGCCACGGGCACCGAGCCGCCCCCGCCCGCGGTCTCCCGGAGGCTGCGGATCATCACCGTCATCGCCACCTTCGGCGGACTGCTCTTCGGCTACGACACCGGCGTCATCAACGGCGCACTGCCGTACATGAGCAAGGACCTCGGACTGAACCCGGTCACCGAGGGCATGGTCACCAGCTCGCTGCTGCTGGGGGCCGCGCTCGGCGCGGTGGCCGGCGGCCGCCTGTCGGACGCGCGGGGCCGCCGCCGTACGATCCTCGCCCTCGCGGTGCTGTTCTTCGTCGGCGCGCTCGGGGCCACCCTCGCGCCGACCACCGCCGTCATGATCGTGGCCCGGTTCGTGCTGGGCCTCGCGGTCGGCGGCGCCTCGGTGACGGTGCCCGTCTACCTCGCGGAGATCTCCCCCGCCGAGCGGCGCGGAGCACTGGTCACCCGCAACGAACTGATGATCGTCAGCGGCCAGCTGCTGGCCTTCACCTCGAACGCGGTCATCGCGAACGTGGGGGGCGAGTCCGGCGGCGTCTGGCGCTGGATGCTGGTGATCGCGACCGTTCCGGCGGTGGTGCTCTGGTTCGGCATGCTGGTCATGCCGGAGAGCCCGCGCTGGCTGGCCTCCAGGACCCGGTTCGGCGAGGCGCTGGCGGTCCTGAAGCAGGTCCGCTCCGAGCAGCGCGCGGAGGCCGAGCTGGCCGAGGTGTCCGCGCTCGCCGTCAAGGAGGAGCAGGAGAAGCTCGGCGGCTGGCAGGACATGAAGGCCACGCCGTGGATCCGCAGGCTGATGTTCGTCGGCTTCGGCACCGCGATCGTGCAGCAGATCACCGGCGTCAACACGATCATGTACTACGGCACGCAGATCCTCTCGGACGCCGGCTTCGCCTCGGACACCGCGCTCACCGCGAACATCGCCAACGGCGTGATCTCGGTACTGGCCACCTTCGTCGGCATCTGGCTGCTCGGCCGGGTCGACCGCCGGCCGATGCTGATGACCGGGCAGCTCGGCACCACGCTTGCGCTGCTGTTCATCGGCGTCTTCTCCCTGGTGCTGCCCACCGGGGACGGCCGGGCCTACGCCGTGCTCGCCATGACGGTCACCTTCCTCGCCTTCCAGCAGGGCGCCATCTCCCCGGTGACCTGGCTGATGCTCTCCGAGATCTTCCCGATGCGGATGCGCGGCTTCGGGATGGGTGTGGCGGCCGTGGTGCTGTGGCTGACCAACTTCCTGATCGGGCTGGTCTTCCCGTCGCTGGTGTCCGCGATCGGGATCTCCGACACCTTCTTCCTGTTCGTCGTGGCGGGGATCTTCTCGCTCGCCTTCGTGAAGCGCTACGTCCCCGAGACCAGGGGCCGCACCCTGGAAACCCTCGAAGCCGAACTCCGGGCCCGCTTCTCCTGACCCCCTCGAAGGACTGACCCATGACTGTACGCATCGGCGTCATCGGCGCCGGCTGGATCGGCAACGAGCACATCCGGCGCCTCACCCACACCGTCACCGGCGCCCGGGTCACCGCGGTCACCGACATCGACCCGGCGCGGGCCGCCGAGGCCGCGGAGCCGGTCGGCGCCCGGGTGCTGCCCGACGGCCCGGCCGTGGTCGCCGCGGACGACGTCGACGCCGTCCTCGTCACCTCCTGGGGCCCCACCCACGCCGAGCACGTGCTGAACGCCGTCGCCGCCGGGAAGCCGGTGTTCTGCGAGAAGCCCCTCGCCACCACCGCCGAGGACTGCCTGAGGATCGTCGAGGCCGAGCAGGCGCACGGCCGCCGGCTGGTCCAGGTCGGCTTCATGCGCCGCTACGACACCGGCTACCGGCAGCTGAAGCAGGTCATCGAGTCGGGCAGGATCGGCGAGCCGCTGATCGTGCACTGCGCCCACCGCAACCCGACCGTCCCGGAGACCTACACCTCCGCGATGGCCGCGCTGGACACGGCGGTGCACGAGGTGGACGTCCTGCGCTGGCTCCTCGACGACGAGATCGTCTCCACCCAGGTGATCACCCCGCGCGCCACCGGCAAGCGGTTCGAGCACCTCAAGGACCCGCAGATCATGCTCTTCGAGACCGCCAAGGGCGTCCGCATCGACCTGGAGGTCTTCGTCAACTGCCAGTACGGCTACGACATCCAGTGCGAGGCCGTCGGCGAGGAGGGGCTGGTCCGGCTGCCCGACCCGGCCGCGGTCGCCGTCCGCAGCGCCGCACAGCACAGCACGGCCGTCCTCACGGACTGGGTGGGACGCTTCCGCGACGCCTTCGACACCGAGTTCCGCGAGTGGATCGCCGGGGTGGCGGCGGGCGCCGAGCCCACCGGCCCCTCGGCCTGGGACGGCTACGCCGCCACCGTCATCACCGTCGCGACGGTCGAGGCCCTGGAGTCGGGCACCGTCGTCGCCACCGACATCAAGCCCCGTCCGGCCCTCTACGGAGGCATCGCGTGAAGATCGCCCTCGACCCCTACATGTTCCGCGCCCTGCCGATCGACGACATGGTGCGCACGGTGGCCGAACTCGGCTACGAGTACATCGAGTTGTCGCCCCGCGACGACTTCATGCCGTTCTTCCTGCACCCGCGCGCGGACGACGCGCGGATCGCGGAGCTGAAGAACGCGCTGCGCACGTACGGGGTGCGGCTGTCGTCCGTGCTGCCGCTCTACAAGTGGTCGTCCCCGGACGAGACCGAGCGGCAGGCGGCCGTCCGCTACTGGAAGCGCATGATCGAGATCACCTCCGACCTCGAATGCCCGCTGATGAACAGCGAGTTCAACGGCCGGCCGGAGCGGGCCGCCGAGAGCGAGGCCGCGTTCTGGCGCTCGCTGGAGGAGCTGCTGCCGGTGTTCGAGCGCGAGGGCATCGCACTGAACCTGGAGGCCCACCCGGACGACTTCTGCGAGGAGAACGCCCCGGCGGTCGACCTGGTCCGCGCGATCGACAAGCCGTGGGTGAACTACCTGTACTGCGCCCCGCACTCCTTCCACCTCGCCGGCGCCGACCCCACGGCCGACGTCGCGGCGATGATGCGCTACGCCGGTCACAGGCTCCAGCACGTGCACATCGCGGACTCCTTCAACCACAAGGGCTCCAGCGGGCTGCGCTACATCCTCAACCCGCCCGGCACCACGGCCCGGATCCACCAGCACCTGGACATCGGACAGGGCGAGGTCGACTGGGACGCGTTCTTCGGCACGCTGCGCGAGCTGGACTTCGACGGGGTCGCCACCGCCTGCGTCTTCGCCTGGGAGGAACGGGCGCACGAGTCCTCGGCGTTCATGCTGGACCGCATCAAGAAGGAGCTGGCCGGCTAGCGAAGCGCCTGCCGGATCGCCGCCAGCCAGCTGTCGACCGGTCCCACCGTCATCAACCCGCTCCCCGCACCGGCGAGTTGACCGGCGGCCGGACGCAGCCGGTCCCGGCACCGGCGCAGCGTCGGGCGGTCGCCCAGCTCCAGGGCGACGGCCGCCACGACACACCACAGCGCCTCCTGCACGAGGTCGGCGGGAGGCTCCGGCAGCTCGCGAAGGGGGTCGCGGGCCGCACGCGCGCCGTCCGCGACGAGCACGAGGGCGGGCCGCACCCAGGGGAGGTACGGCCCCCAGTCGGCGCCCGGCTCGACGGCCTCCCGGATGCCGTGCGGAGACCGGGCGAGGCGGGCACCGAGCAGCGCCAGGGGCAGCAGCCCGTCCCGCACCCCGGGCATCCCGGCCTCTTCGAGCATCCGCCCGACCTCACGGTAGGCGGCCTCGACGGCCGCGACGGCCTCGGCGGAGGAGTCCGGCGCGGAGATCCCCCGGCCCGGCAGAGGATCGGCCCCACCACCCGAGCCGCCGCGGAACTCCACGCCCCCACCCCCACCGCACCCTGCCGCCCCCACCCCACCATCCAGCTCGACAGCCCCACCGCCCGACCCCGCCACCCCGGCCCCACCGCACCCGGCCGAGTCCACCCCACCACCCGACCCGACGCCCCCACCGCCGAGCCCCGCCGTCCCGGCCCCGCCGATCGCCTCACCCGCAAGGGGTCCGACAGCAGAACCCGCATGCTCCGTCGGCGCCCCGGGGTGCCCGGGGTGTCCGGTACGGCCCGTCGCCGCCAGCCGCACCGCCCGGTAGCCCGCCGTGAAGACGCCCGCCAGGGGGAGTTCATGGCGGGCGGCCAGGTGGTCGGCCGCCTGGGCGTGTGCGTCGGCGGTGGTGAAGTCGGCGAGGGCGGCACGTGCCTGGACCCGGATCAGATGGCCGAGCACCTCGTAGGTGACCAGGCCGTGCCGGGTGGCCAGGGTGAGGAGTTCGGTGCCGATGGCGTCGCGGCGCGGGGCCAGCCCGGCCCGGGTGCAGGACTGCATGAAGACGCCGTTGAGGGCGAAGGCGAGCAGCGCCGGGTCGTCCAGGCGGCGGGCGAGGCGTTCCGCCTCGGCGGCGGCCGCCGGGGCGCGTGCCGACCGGGTGCCCCGCGACTCCATGGCGATCGTGGCGAGCAGCCGGCAGCGGGTCACGTCGTGGGTGCCGGTCGCGGGGAGCCGGGCCAGGGCCCGTTCGGCGGCCTCGGTCACCCGGCGGGCGCCGGCCGGGTCGTCGGACCGGGTCCAGATCGCGGGGACGTCGTAGGCGCCGATGAGCCGCGCCGTCAGTTCCGGGTCGCCGGACTCCTCCGCCGCGGCGATCGCGGCGAGCCGGTGTTCACGGGCGGCGGCGAGGCCACCGGATCCGGTCACCGCGAGGGTGCGCAGCAGGCCGACGGTGGACTCGAGACGGGCCCGGGCACCGGCGGCCACCGTACGGTCGTACGCCTCGGCCACCCGGGACCACACCCGGGCGGCGGCGTCCCGGTCCGCGTCCAGGGCGGGGTCCTGGGCGAGGATGGCGGCCTCCAGCCGGCGCAGCGCGGGCCCCGGGTCCAGCCCCAGCCGGCCAGCGAGGGCGGCGCGGGCACCGCGCAGCACCCCGAGGGCGTCGCCCTGGCGGCCGGTGCGGTAGAGGGCGAGCGCCAGCAGCCGCCGGCCCTCCTCCCGCCACGGGTGTTCCGCGAGGTGGGCGTCCAGATCGGGCACCGCGTCGGCCGCCCGGCCCGCGGCGAGCAGTGCCGTGGCCCGCTGCTCGACCGCCCGCAGCCGCAGTTCGGCGAGCCTGGCCCGTTCGCCGCGGCACCATGGCTCGTCGGGGAAGTCGGCGTAGGCGGTGCCCCGCCACAGCTCCAGTGCCGCGCTCAGCTGCCGGGCCGCCTCGGCGGGCTCCGCCTCCGCGGCGCTCGCCACGGCCGTCTCGAACCGCCGGGCGTCCACGGCGTCCGTGCGCAGCGCGTAGCCGGGCCCGTCGGTGACCAGGAGCCGGGCCGGGGC
>NZ_JBEYJU010000092.1:0-36499 GCF_040703965.1 Streptomyces sp. NPDC006655
CGTGCGTCGAGCGTGCGTGCCGGGCGTCGCGACGCCGCGGAGATCCATCAGAAGGGCCCCAGTGGGGGGACGGGGTGCGGCGTACCGCGAAGATCGTGGTGTCGTCGGAGAGGTGGCCGCGGCTGTGACGCAGTACTCCGTCGCGGACCTGGGCGACCAGGCGGGCCGGGTCGGTCGTGGCCGCCCGGCGGACCTCGGCCGTCAGGTCGTAGAACTCGCCGGCCCCGTTCCTCGCCTCCGTCACCCCGTCCGTCGTGATGAGGAGGGTCTCCTCCGGGGCGAGGGGGATCGTGCGGGTCGGCGGCGGGCCGGACCCCTCGCTCAGCTCGCCCATTCCCAAGGGGAGTCCACCCCCCGGCGGAAGGGCGCGGACGCCTGCCGGGCCGACCGCGAGCGGTGGCTCGTGGCCGAAGTTGACCAGTTCCACCACCTCCGGGCGGCCCGGCAGGAACCCGAGCAGCAGCGCCGTGGCGAAGCGGTCCCCGTCGTCGCGGCCGAGGGCCACCGTATGGCCCCGGTGCCGGAGCATCCGGGTCTCCAGCCGGTCCGCCACCGTCGCCAGGTCCGCCTCGTGGTACCCGGCCTCCCGGAACGTGCCCAGCAGCGCCGCCGCCGTCTCGACCGCCCCGAGCCCCTTGCCCTGCACGTCCCCCACCAGCACCCGCGTCCCGTGCGGGCCCGGCTGGACGTCGTAGAAGTCCCCGCCCACCCGGGCCTCCGTGTCGGCGGCGAGATAGACCGCCGCGTGATCGAGGCCGGCCCACCCCTGCGGCAGCGGACGCAGCACGGTACGGCGGGTCGTCTCGGCGATGTCCCGCATGCGCAGAATCCGCCGTTCGCCGTTCAGCCGGACCGTGCAGGCGAGGACGGCCAGCACCCCGGCGAGGGCGACCAGGACGAAGTCGGACAGCCCGGCCTGGTACTCCTGGGGCCAGACGCTGTCCGCGGCGACGTAGTCCGGCAGGCACAGCACCGAGAAGGCGGCCGTCGCCCAGACCCCGCAGAGCGCCGCCGCGATCCCGGGCACCAGGACGATCCAGGAGATGATCCGGAACCGCTCCGTGGTGTTGAGGTCGACCGCGGTGATCCCCGCCAGCAGCAACAGCGGCGCCAACCAGGCGAAGCCTCTGCCCCGGGCCCACGGCAGGTCCTGCCGCCGCCGCAGGGCCTGCTGGTCGGTCACGTCAGTCAGGGAAACACGCGTGCGCACGGCCCGCACGTCGTACGGACGGCGCGCAGGACGCCGTACGGGCCACCTGACACATGTCGTACGGCCGACTTGCCAGGGGGTACCCGCAGGTGTGCTCTGGAAGGCGGGGGCGAGGAGAGAGGAGCGCTCGCATGGCTCAAGCGGCACCCACGTCCGGCGGCACGGCACGGGCCGGTCGCACCCCCGACATCTTCGGCGCCCGGACGCACGCCCGGGCCCGGATCGCCATCTCCGTCGTGACCGGGTTGATCTACGGCGACTGGGTCGCGGCGAACAGCCGCGCCGGCGGCCCGATCACCGGCTGGAACCTGCTGACCGGCCTGGTCAGCGCCTTCGTGTTCGCGGTGGTGCTGTGGGCGGTCATGACCTTCGCGCCACGGCTGCGGCGGGAACTGCACGCGGCGGTGTGGGCGGCGTTCGCCGGCATCTCGTTCGGCTTCCTGTACAGCGCGACCGGCGAGGCGGTCCTGCGGTCCGTCGGCATGGCCCTGGCCGTGGCGCTCGTCGTCCTGATCCTGGCGTTCTACCGGTTCTACACACGGGAGGACGCGGCCGGACACCGCATCCGATAACCCGCATCCGATCACCGCTCCCCGTACCCGCGTGGGCCCCGGCCGGCACGGCCGGGGCCCACCTTTTCCCCTCACCGGCCGCCGGGGCCCTGAAAGGCACCCGGCGACATCCCGGCGGGGCCCGGATTCCCGAACCCACACCCGAATCCAGGAAACACCCGTTCGGATCACTCCTCCACCGGAGCGGCGCCGCGCCGAGCCGTGGGGCGGCCGGGCCCCGTGTCGCCCGTTCGGCCCGGCCAGGGCCCGTCGTACCCCCGGATGCAGTCGTACGGCTCGCCTGACCGGCCCTCAGGGGCTTGCCTGGAACCGTGCCCCCAGTGCTCCCCGGGCCGGTGCGGCGGCCCCCGGGCCCCGCACGGGCCGCACGGACGTCGTGGCCCACCCGGGCCGTACGGACCTCGTGGCCCGCACGGGCCGCCCGGTCCGTCCGCGACGCGTGGCTCATCCGCAGCGCGCGCCCCGCCCGCGGCACGCGGTCCGTCCATAGCGCGTGGGCCGCCCGGCCCGGGTGTCTTCGGCGCGGCTGTCTGCGGCGCGGCTGTCTGCGGCGCGTCCTGTCGGCCCTGCTGATCACGCTGTCCTGCCTGCTGCTGCCGTTCGGCGCGCTGTCGGCGTGGGCGGCGTACGGGCTGGCGGACACCGGGCAGTACGTGAGCGCGATGGCGCCGCTGGCCGAGGACCCCGACGTCCGGGACGCCGTGGCGGCCACCGTCGGCGACGGCATCATGCGCGAGGTGGACGTCGGCCGGCCGATGCGGGGCACGGTGGCGCCCTTCGTACGCGAGGCGGTCCGCTCGTTCACTCAGACCCGGGCGTTCCGGCTGGCCTGGGACGCGGGCAACCGGGCCACCCACGACGCCGTGCTGCGGGCCCTGGAGGACGAGCGCGAGGAGGCCGTGACGGTCGACCTCGCGCCGGTCACCGCCCAGGTCAGGGACCAGCTCGCCCACGACCATGTGCCGCTCGCGGCCCGTATCCCGGTCCAGCACACGGCGGTCGCCGTTCTCCCGGCCGCCGAGCTGGGCCGGCTCCGGAAGGGGTTCCACGTGCTCGAAGTCGCCGGGTTCTGGCTGCCCGTCGCGGCCGTCGCCTTCGCGGCCGGCGGTATCGCCCTCGCCGTCCGCCGCCGGCGCGCGCTCACCGCGACCGCACTGGGTACGGCGCTGGGCGGCGCCCTGCTCGGCCTCGCCCTCTCGATCGGCCGCGCCCTGACCCTGGCCGGTCTGCCGTCCGACGTACCGCACCCGGCCGCGGCCGCCGTCTACGACGCCCTGACCGGCACCCTGCGCACGGTCTCCTGGCTCCTGCTCGCCCTCGGCCTGACGGTGGCCCTGCTGTCCTGGCTCAGCCGCTACGCCCGCCGCCGCTCCGCACCGGTCCCCGAACCGGAGGCCGAGGTGCCCAACTCCTCTTCTGCCAGAGGGACTTCACAGACTTCTGACCAGACCATGACACACATGTAACCAGTCGCTACTCTGACGGTCACGTGGTGGGCGTCCCGGCCGGGCAACGTGGCGGAACGACAGCCACCGGTACGGAACACCGATGGCCGACGTGACCTGAGGAGCCCCCGCCCGATGAACCGTCCCACCGCACGCCGCGCCGCCGTCGCCGTGGCGGCCGGCCTCGCCCTGCCGCTCACCGCCGCGCTGCCCGCGCACGCCGCCGACTCGACCGTCACCGAGGCCCAGTGGCTGTCCGACGTCGCCGCCGTCACCGGCCCCGCGCAGAGCTACCTCGACAGCCGCGCCGCCGCCAACACCTCCGGCGCCAGGCTGGCGATCGTCCTCGACATCGACAACACCGCGCTGGCCTCCCACTTCGAGGGCGGCTACCCCACGCCCGCCACCGCTCCGGTGCTCACCCTCGCCCAGGACGCACACGCCAAGGGCATCAGCGTCTTCTTCGTCAGCGCCCGCCCCAACCTGATCGACCTGACCACCAAGTACAACCTCACCCAGGTCGGTTACACCGTCGACGGCCTCTACACCCGCTCGCTCGGCGAGATCATCGGCAAGAGCGTGGCCGACTTCAAGACCGCGCAGCGCAGGACGATCGAGGCGAACGGCTACGACATCGTCGCCAACATCGGCAACAACACGACGGACCTGACCGGCGGTTACGCCGACACCACCTACAAGTTGCCGGACTACGACGGCCTGCTGGACTAGCCGTCCGCCGAAGGGCCCTGCTCAGGGGCGCTGCGCCGCGAGTCCCGCCAGACCGCGCAGCGCCTCGGCCAGTTCCGGTTCGTCCGCCGAGGCGAGCCCGATCCGGACCGCGTCCGGCGTCCGCTTCGGGTCGACCCGGAAGGCGGTGCCGGACGTGATCCCGATCCCGCGCGCCGCCGCGGCCGCCGTGAAGCGCTCGGCCCGCCACGGCGCGGGCAGCTCCCACCAGGCGAAGTACCCGCCCGGATCGGCCCGTACGGCGAACCCGTCGAGCACCTCGCGGAGTATCCCCTGGCGGCGCCGGGCCTGCGCCCGCTTGGCCTCGACGAGCCGCGCCACCGTCCCGTCCCCGATCCACCGCACGGCCGCCTCCAGCGCGAACGCCCCCGCGCTCCAGCCCCCGGAGCGCACGGCGTCCGCCACCGCCGCCGCCCGGCCCTCGGGTACGACGGCGAACCCGACGGTGAGGCCGGGCGCGACCCGCTTCGAGAGCCCGTCCACGACATGGACGAGTCCGGGCGCGAGGGCGGCGAGCGGCGGCTCGGCACCGCCGTGCAGGAAGGCCCAGATCCGGTCCTCCACCACCGGGAGCCCCAGGTCGGACACGGCCCGCGCGAGGTGCAGCCGGCGCCCGGCCGGCATGGTCCGGGAGGTCGGATTGTGCAGGGTCGGCTGGAGGTAGAGCGCGGAGAGCGGCCCGGACCGGTGCGCGGCGAGCAGTGCCTCCACGACCGGCCCCTCGTCGTCCGTCGCCACCGGCACGAGGGTGACGGAGAGCCGCCCCGCGATCTCCTTGACCAGCGGATACGTCAGCGGCTCCACCCCGACCCGGCCGCCCGGCGGTACCAGGGAGGCGAGGGTGGCGGCGATGGCCTGCCGGGCGTTGCCGGTGAAGAGCACCCGGCCGGGGTCCGGCCGCCAGTCGCCGGTGGCCAGCAGCGAGGCTACGGCCCGCCGGGCGTCCGGGGTGCCGTCGACGGGGGCGGGCCGCAGGGCGGCGGTGAGGGCGTCGGCCCGCAGCAGCGGCGCGAGGGCGGGCGCCAGCAGCTCCGCCTGCCCGGGTACGTCCGGGTAGTTGAGCTCCAGGTTGACCCGCGCGGCACCGCCGTCGTCCTCGACGAGGGCCCGCCCCCGTGGCACGTCCGCCGCGGCCCGGACGAAGGTGCCCCGGCCGACCTCGCCCACCACCAGCCCGCGCCGCACGAGTTCGGCGTACACCCGCCCGGCCGTCGAGGCGGCGATCCCGTGCCGGCGTGCGAACGCCCGCTGCGGAGGCAGCCGTTGCCCGGCCCGCAGCCGCCCTCGCGCGATGTCCAGCGCGATCCGGTCGGCGATCCCGCGGAAGTCGTCCACCGAGCACCCCTCCTCATTGCACCGAGATCCTCATTGCACCGAGAGCAAAGATCTTATTGCACCGAGGAGTTGAAGGGACCTAGGGTCGATCACATGCCCCCCTTCCTCGCATACACCGACAATTGCCTCCAGAGCGCCCGCACGCCCCTCCTCCTCGTCCACGGCCACCCCTTCGACCGCACCATGTGGCACCCCCAGCTGGCGGCCTTCGGCTCCGAGCGCCGGATCATCGCCCCCGACCTGCGCGGCTACGGCGCCTCCCCGGTCACCCCCGGCAAGACCCCCCTCGCCCGCTTCGCCGCCGACCTCGAAGACCTCCTCGACGCCCTGGACGTACCGGCCTGCGTCGTCGCGGGCCTGTCCATGGGCGGCCAGATCGCGATGGAGTGCTACGACCGCCTCGGGCCCGCCCGGGTCCGCGGCCTGGTCCTGGCGGACACCTTCCCCGACCCCGAGACGCCCGAGGGCAGGCAGGCCCGCAACGCCATGGCGGACCGCCTGCTGCGCGAGGGCATGCGGGGCTACGCCGACGAGGTCCTGGAGAAGATGGTCGCCCCCTACGCCGACCCGGACGTGAAGGCCCACGTCCACCGCATGATGACGGCGGCGGACCCCGAGGGCGCCGCCGCGGCCCTGCGCGGCCGGGCCGAACGCCCCGACTACCGTCCCCTGCTGACCAGGGTCGCGGTCCCCTCCCTGGTGGTGGTCGGCGCGGACGACGAGTACACCCCCGTCGCCGACGCCGAGGCCATGCACGCCCTCCTCCCCGACGCCGGCCTCCGGGTGATCGACCGCTCCGCCCACCTGCCGAACCTGGAACGCCCGGCGGAGTTCAACCGGGCGCTGGGCGAGTTCCTGGCAGGCGTCGACCGGGCACCGCAGGCCCGGCGCGTACCCGGATAATGGGCGCATGTCCCGCGAGTTCCCCATCGGCCTCACCCCTCCCGACTGGCTGGTAAGGAACCTCCGGCCCCAGCAGGCGGCCCCCCTCAACCGGGCCGCCCTCCTCCGAGCCGCCCTCGGCATGTCCCTCCCGCTCGCCCTCGGGCTCGCTGCCGGACAGCCCGCGTACGGCGCGCTCGCCTCCATGGGCGCCCTGTCCGGGGTCATCGGCGACACCGCCGACGCCTACCGCATGCGGATCCTCAACATCGCGGTACCCCAGCTCTTCGGCGCCGTCGGCGTCACCGCGGGCTCCCTGGTCTACGGCCAGGGCTGGCTGACGGTCGCCGTCGTCACCGGCATCGCGCTGGTCTCCGGGATGATCTCGACGATCGGCGCGGTGTCCTCCGTGTCCGGGCTGCTCCTGCTGCTCAACTCCGTCATCGGCGCGGGCCTGCCGCTGCCCGGCCCCTGGTGGCTGACCCCCGTCCTGATGACCGGCGGCGGCCTGCTCGTCCTCCTGCTGGCCCTGCTGGCCTGGCCGCTGCGCTCCGGCGTACCGGAACGCTCGGCGGTGGCCGCCGCCTACCGTACGGTCGCCGACCTGCTGACCGTGAGCGACACCGGCGACGGCGAGGCGTACGACCGCGCCCGGCACACCGTCACCCAGTCGCTGGACCAGTCGTACGACCTGATCCTCGCCCGGCGCGCCCGCTACCACGGCCGCAACCGCGAACTCACCCGGCTGCTCGCCCAGTTGAACGCGATCACCCCGGTGGTGGAGGCCGCCCCCGCCGTCCGGCTCGCCGCGAAGCCGCTGCCGCCCGAGGTCCCGGCCGCGGTCCGGCACCTCGCCGACGCCATCGAGACCGGATACACCGGCCCGACCGGGCTTCACCTGCCCGAGCCGGTCAACGAGACCGGCCGGGCCGTCGACCACGCCCTGCGGCACGTCGCCGAGGTCGCCACCAGCCCCGACGTGGACCCCCGCGGCATCGACGACCGCCTCGGCCGCCCGGCCGCCCTCGGCGTGCGCACCGCCCGCGCCGCCCGCAACGTCGTGCTCTCCGCCAACTCCTGGCGCTACGGCATCCGCCTCGCCCTGTGCATCGGCATCGCGCAGGCACTGGTCTCCCTGATCCCCGTGCCCCGCTCCTACTGGGTGGCCCTCACCATCACCTTCGTCCTCAAGCCCGACTTCGGCTCGGTCTTCTCCCGCGCCCTGCTGCGTGCGCTGGGCACCGTGGCGGGCCTGGTGGTGGCGGCGACGGTCCTCGCCCTGGTGCCGCGCGGCTGGTGGGACGTGCCGGTGATGATGGTCCTGGCCCCCCTGATCCCGGCGCTCACCCCACGGGGCTACGGCTTCCAGACGGCGGCCATCACCCCGGTGATCCTCCTCCTCTCCGACGTGCTGAACCACCAGGGCACCGCCCTGCTCCTGCCCCGTCTCCTGGACTCCCTGATGGGCTGCGCGATCGCCCTGGTCGCGGGGTACCTGCTGTGGCCGGAGAGCTGGCGGACCCGGGTCGGGGACCGCCTCGCCGACGCGGTGGCGGACACGGCGGCCTATGTCGAGCTGGCCTTCGGGGGCAGCGGTCGGGCCGGTACGGAGGTCGGGGACCAGGGCGTCGATCACGCCGCCCGGGCCCGGATGCGCCGCCGGCTCTACCGCGACCTGTCCACCATCCGGACCGAGTTCCAGCGCGCCCTGACCGAACCCCCGCCCACCGGCCGTCGTGCCGCAGCCTGGTGGCCGCTGGTCGTCGCCGTCGAGCGCATCGTCGACGCGACGACGGCGGCCCGGGTCCGGGTACGGCACGGGGCACCGCCCCCGTCCCGGGCCGAGGTGGACCAGGTCGCCCTGCAACTGCGCGAACTGGCGGCGGGGGTCCGTGAGTCCGAGACCCTGATCGCGGTCCGCACGGACCTCACGGGCCCACCGGACAGCGTCCTGGAACCGCTCCGCCAGGAGGTGGCGGCGGCCAGGGCGATCGCGTCCCCGCACTGACCCCGGGGAAAGCGGCGCCGGACTCGACCGCCGCACGCCCGACCGGAGTCATCGACCCTCCCCAAGATCGCAACCTGGGGCCGCTAACCTTACGTGTCCGTCCTGGCCAGCGATTGACGGGTTTCAACTCACGCGAAGGGTTGCGCACATGGGCATTCTCACTCTCCTGCGGAACGCATTCGGCAGGTCGCGAAAGCCGCGCCCTGCCGAAGCAGAGGGTGCGGACCAGCTCCCTTCGCAGTCGACACCGACACAAGAAGCGGCAGCTCAGACACCGACGGCGGTCCCGGAACCCCGCCCGTCGACGAAGGACGAGCACGACCTGGTGTCGGCGGCTTTCGACAACGTGACGGTACCGAAGCAGGCGTCCCGCACGATCGAACCGGACCTCCCCTCCCCCCCACCGACCCCCACCCCGTCCCCCGAACCAGAGCCCACACCCCCGACAGAGCCCGCAGCAGAGGCGGCGCCGGAGGCGGAGGCGGAGGCTGCGCCGGAGATCGAGACCGGGGCCGAGCCGGAGACCGAGGCCGAGCTGGAGGCAGAGGCCGAGCTGGAGGCAGAGGCCAAGGTCCAGGCTGAGCCGTCGGGCGAAGGCACGGCCGAACCCGTGGTTGGGGCAGCGGAACCCGCGGCCCGGGCAGAGACAGAGGCCGAATCGGCGGCCGAGGCTGAGGCGGGGGCCGAGGCCGAAGCCGAGCCTGTGGCCGAACCGGGGGTGGAGGCGGAGCCGAAGGCGGAGGCCAAGCCCGCAGCTGAGGCTGAGCCGACGGCCGAAGGCACGGCCGACGCCGAGGCTGAGGCGGGGGCCCAGGCCGAAGCCGAGCCTGCGGCCGAACCGGGGGTGGAGGCGGAGCCGAAGGCGGAGGCCAAGCCCGCAGCTGAGGCTGAGCCGACGGCCGAAGGCACGGCCGACGCCGAGGCTGAGGCGGGGGCCGAAGCCGAAGCCGAGCCTGTGGCCGAACCGGGGGTGGAGGCGGAGCCGGAGGCGGAGGCCAAGCCCGCGGCTGAGGCTGAGCCGGCGGCCGAAGGCACGGCCGACGCCGAGGCTGAGGCGGGGGCCCAGGCCGAAGCCGAGCCTGCGGCCGAGCCGAAGGCCGAGGCGGAGGCGGAGGCCAAGCCCGCGGCTGAGGCTGAGCCGACGGCCGAAGACGGGGCCGAGGCCGAGACTGAGGCGGTGGCCGAAGGTTCGGTCGAGCCCGTGGCTGAAGGCGCAGCACAGCCTGCGGCCCCGGCCGCCGCCGAGCCTGCGGCCCAGCCGGAGGCGGAGGCCACGGACGAGGCGGGGGTCGCGGCTGAGCCGGTGGCTGCGGCCGAGCCTGCGGGTCAGGCCGAGGGCGCGTCGGTGACCGAGCCGGAGGTGGCCGGCGAAGCCGAGCACGAGGTCGCGGCGGAAGCGGCAGCCGCGCCGGCGGTCGAGGTGACGGACGAGCCCGAGGCGGAGCCCCTGGCGGAGGGCGCGCCGGAGGCCGAGGCCGAGCCGGTGATCCGGCTGACGATCGAACCCGTGGCCGAAGGGCAGCCGGCGGCCGAGGTCGAAGTCGAAGTCGAGGTCACCCCGGAAACGCTCGAGCCCGCAGCCGCCGACGGCGAAGCCGCCCCACAGGGGCCACCCGCACCCGACGACGAAACCGTCACGGGTGGTGCGGGTGGGAACGACTCCGCCGAAGGCGCAGCCGAGGCCACCGTCGGCGGCGACGCCGCCCGCGTCGCCCTCGCCAAGGCCGGCCTCTCCGCCGCCCGCGCCACCACCTACCTCGTCCTCGACCGCTCCGCGAGCATGCGGTCGTACTACAAGGACGGCTCCGCGCAGGCCCTCGCCGACCAGACCCTCGCCCTCGCCACCCACCTCACCCCGCCCGGCGACACCCCCTCCGTGCACGTCGTCTTCTTCTCCACCGAGGTCGACGGCACCACCGACCTCACCCCGGCCTCCCCCGAGAACGCGATCGACGAGGCGCACGCCGGCCTCGGCCGGATGGGCCGCACCAGCTACCACGCGGCCGTGGCAGCCGTCCTCGCCCACTACGACGCGAACGCCGCCCCCGGCACCCCCGCCCTGGTCGTCTTCCAGACCGACGGCGCCCCGGACGCGAAGACCCCGGCCACCCAGTCCCTCACGGACGCCGCGAAGTCCCACCCCTCGGTCTTCTTCTCCTTCGTCGCGTTCGGCGAGCACGAGAACAAGGCCTTCGACTACCTCCGCAAGCTGAAGACCCCCAACACGGCCTTCTTCCACGCGGGCCCGACCCCCCTGGAGCTCACGGACGCGGAGCTGTACGACGGCCTCCTGATCGACTGGCGCCCGTAGCCCCACCCGCACACCCCGTGCCGCCCGCTTCTCACCCAATAAAACGGGAAGCGGGCGGCATACACATGTCGGCTACGATTTCAAGGTTCGCAAGAAGAGCAACACACCGACCTGGGAGCAGCCCCCGATGGCTCGACACCTCATCACCAGCGCCCTTCCGTACATCAACGGGATCAAGCACCTGGGCAACATGGTGGGGTCCATGCTCCCGGCGGACGTGTACGCGCGGTACCTCCGCCAGCGCGGCCACGACGTCCTGTACATCTGCGCCACGGACGAGCACGGCACCCCCGCCGAGCTCGCGGCGAAGGAGCAGGGCCTCCCGGTCGACGAGTTCTGCGCCCAGGCGCACGACGCGCAGAAGGCGGTCTACGACGGCTTCGCGCTCGCGTTCGACTACTTCGGCCGCAGCTCCAGCCCCGAGAACCGCGAGATCACCCAGCACTTCGCCCGCCGCCTGAACGAGAACGGCTTCATCGAGGAGCGTTCGATCCGCCAGGTGTACAGCCCGGTCGACGGCCGTTTCCTCCCGGACCGCTACGTCGAGGGCACCTGCCCGCACTGCGGCTACGACAAGGCCCGCGGCGACCAGTGCGAGAACTGCACGCGCGTCCTGGACCCGACCGACCTGATCAACCCGCGTTCCGCGATCTCCGGCTCCACCGACCTGGAGATCCGCGAGACGAAGCACCTCTTCCTGCTCCAGTCCAAGCTGGAGAACGAGGTCCGCGAGTGGGTCGCGAAGCACGACAAGGACTGGCCGCAGCTGGCGTCCTCCATCGCCCACAAGTGGCTCACGGAGGGCCTGCACGACCGCGCGATCACCCGTGACCTCGACTGGGGCGTCCCGGTCCCGGCCGACACCTGGCCGGAGCTGGCCGCGGAGGGCAAGGTCTTCTACGTCTGGTTCGACGCCCCGATCGAGTACATCGGCGCGACCAAGGAGTGGGCGGACCAGGACCCGGACAACCGCGACTGGAAGTCCTGGTGGTACGACGTCGACACCGACGTCCGGTACACGGAGTTCATGGCGAAGGACAACGTCCCGTTCCACACGGTGATGTTCCCGGCCACCGAACTCGGCGTGCGCGAGCCGTGGAAGAAGGTCGACTACGTCAAGGCCTTCAACTGGCTGACGTACTACGGCGGCAAGTTCTCCACCTCGCAGAAGCGCGGCGTCTTCACCGACCAGGCCCTGGACATCCTCCCGGCGGACTACTGGCGCTACTTCCTGATCGCCAACGCGCCGGAGTCGGACGACTCGTCGTTCACCTGGGAGCACTTCACGGCGACGGTGAACAAGGACCTGGCCGACACCCTCGGCAACTTCGTCAACCGCGTGCTCTCCTTCTCCCGCAAGCGCTTCGGCGACGACGTCCCGGCGGGCGGCGAGCCCGGCGAGGCGGAGGCGAAGCTGGGCGCCCAGATCGCCGAGCTCCTCGCCGAGTACGAGTCGCACATGGAGACCCTCCAGTTCCGCAAGGCGGCCGCCGCCCTGCGCGCCCTGTGGTCGGCCGGCAACTCCTACCTGGAGGAGAAGGCCCCCTGGCTGGAGATCAAGACGGACAAGGACGGCGCGGCCCTGACCCTGCGCACGGCGATGAACCTGATCCACCTCTACTCGGTGGTGTCGGAACCCTTCATCCCGTCGACGGCGAAGACGATGCGCGAGGCCTTCGCCCTCTCCGCCGACACCGCGACCTGGGTCACCGCCGACGAGGCGAAGGCGCTGGCCGCCGTTCCGGCCGGCACCCCCTTCACGGTCCCCCCGGTGCTGTTCGCCAAGCTCACGGACGAGGACCTGGAGACGTACAAGGAGCGCTTCGGCGGCACGGAGTCCTGACCGCCCGCCCCACCGCCGGCCCGGCCCCTTGACCCCGCTCACCGGCGTCAAGGGGCCGCCGCACGTCAGCCCAGCATCCCCAGCACCAGCGCCCCCGCCACCGGCGCCGCGTACACGAGCGGGAACGGGATGTGCGAGTACCACCTGGCCCGCGCGACGGTGACCGCGGCGCCGGTGAAGTAGAGCAGCAGCCCCACCCCCGCCAGCACCCCGACCACCGGCACGACCAGCCCGACCACCAACCCCACCGCCCCGGCGGCCTTGGCCACCCCGAGCGGCGTCCACCAGGCCCGCGGCACCCGGTAGTCGGTGAGCGCCTTGACGATCCACTCGGCCCGCATCAGCAGCACGGTCCCGGAGAACCCGGCCAGCGCGGCGGCGACCAGGGTGACGACGACATGGGCGATACGCACGAGAGACTCCCCTCACGACAAACTGCCGAACACCTCACTGACGCGCACCGCGCGCCCTGTGTGACGGTCCCGACCGCCGACGGAGAAGAGTCACCGGATGCCTGAGTCGTCCTTGCCCGGAGGTTTCGTCAACACGGTCGTCCGGGTCGGGGACACCGTGCGCCGCCCGGCCCCGGCCCGCGCGACGTTCGTGAGCGATCTGCTGGAGCTGCTCGAATCCCGTGGGTGGAGTGGCGCTCCGCGGTATCTCGGTGTGGATGACGAGGGCCGTGAGGTCCTCAGTTACCTCCGTGGCCACGTGGCGTGGGAGTCGCGTCAACCCGCGGCCGTGACGTCCGACGAGAGCCTGACGACGGTCGCCCGGCTCGTGCGGGAGTTCCACGACCTGACGGCCGGCACCCGGCTGGCCGAGGACCAGGAGGTCGTGTGTCACAACGACCTGTCGCCCAGGAACACCGTCTACCGGCTGCGCCGTGGCGAGCTTCGGCCGGCGGCGTTCATCGACTGGGACCTCGCCGGGCCGGGCGCGCGGATCCACGACATCGCCCACGTCTGCTGGCAGTACCTCGGTCTGGGCCCATCGGTCACGGACGTCGGCGAGGCAGCCCGGCGCATGACGCTGATCGCCGACGGTTACGGCTTGTCGGACCGGAGCCGTCTCGTGTCCACGATCCTGTGGTGGCAGGACAGGTGCCGGCGGGGCATCGAGGACGGGGCCGACGCGGGTGACGTCGCGATGGCCCGGCTCCGTGACGCGGGGGCGGTGCGGCAGGTCCGCGCGGCCCACCGGTGGACCTCGGACCACCGGGACGCACTGGAGCGTGCGGTGCGGTGATCGGGGCGCCCGGGACCGCCTCGGACGCCTCCGTGGTTGTGGAGATCGACAAGGGTGCCGTGAATTTTTCTGCGGTGTGGTGCCCATCCCGGAGAAGAGCGGCCAAAGTTGACGCGGGCAGCCGTTCCCCCGGCGCCCCGACATCCGCATGTTCACAACACATCCGTATGGTTTCGCCATGGCAACCCCTGAGCTCATCCCGATCGCCTACGAGCCGCACGGCCGTACCGAGGCCATCGGTCACTACACCGGCGGCCAGTTCCTGGCATCGGTCACCTACGCGTTCCCCGAGGGGTTCCGGCTCGACGAGGGCTGGGAGGAGCAGAAACGGCTGTACGCGGTGCTGCACCTCTTCGACGCCGAGGGTCGCTACAGCGACTCCCAGATCTGGTGCGCGGGCAGCTGGGCCGAGCAGCAGCGGGACCCGGAGGGCACCGGCTCGGTACTGTCCCGGGCCCGCGCCCACCTCGCGACCATGCTGCGCAGCCTGCCGCGGCGGACGTACACGGACATCGCGATACGACCGTTCCAGCTCAGGGTGGACGGCGTGTTCTTCGGACTGGTGGCGAAGGACGACGAGGACGGCGGGTGGGCCGAGCTCTACCCGGACCACCTGGGCTTCGGCGAACCCTGGGACGGCCGGTACGACACCTGAGCGGCATGGACACGCCCAACTGCTGCTAAAGTCCGTCCACTTGTGCGAGGGCAGGGGACCCTCGCAGGGAGGGACTCTCACGTGGGCAGCTACGCCCCGCCGCGCCGCCGGCTGGCGGTCGCGATCTCTTCGGTGGCACTGGTCCTGACCAGTGGCGCCATGTTTCCTACGACGGCCGTGGCGGCCCCGGTCGTGCCGTGGACCTCGGCCACCGCCATCACCGGCACCGACGTCTCCACCTCGGTGAAGGACCTCGTGACCACCCCGGACGGGACCGCCGTCGCGATCTGGAACCAGTTCGCGCCCGCGGGGTCCGCCGAACGCAAGCTGTACGCCGCCGTCAGGCCCGCCGGCAGCGACACCTGGGACACCCCGGCACTGCTCGCCACCACACCGGAGGAAGCCGGCCACATCAAGCTGCACGCGTCCGCCGACGGCACGGTCACCGCGCTCTGGGTGGAGTATCCGGACGAGACCGCGCCAGGGTCCGGGCCCTTCGACACCCGGATCGTCAGCTCCGTGCTCGGCGCCGACCACTCCGGCTGGTCCGCCCCCGTCGACCTGGTCGGCACCGACGCCGGCTGGGGCGACGGTGGCATCGACCTCGCCGAGGGCCCCGACGGCACGCTCACCGCCGTCTGGGGCGCCAGGCCGGGGTCCAGAGCGCCATGGGAGGTGTACGGCGCCACCCGGGGTGCCGACGGCACCTGGTCGGCGCCCGCGCAACTCAGCGACACCGTCACCGACGGTGCCGACGGGGCGGACTGGCCGAGCGTCGCTGTCACCTCCGACGGCACCACCGTCGTCGTCTACATGCAGACTCACGGCCCGTCCGTCTCGGTCCGGACCGTCTCCCGCGCGCCCGGCGCCACCGGCTGGACCGCCCCGGCCGCCGCGAGCCCCGCCTATCAGGCCATCAGCCCGCCAGAAATCACCGCCGCCGACGACGGCACAGCGACGATCGCCTTCGATGCCTCCGACGCGTCCGAGGACCAGACCATCCGCACCGCCACCCGCGGCGGGGACGGGACGTGGTCGGCGCCCGAAACGGTGACCGCCACCGAGAACCTCGCCGAGACCCCGGAACCACTGATCGCCCCGGACGGCGACGTCACCCTGGTCTGGGTCGACTGGGTCAACCAGACAACGACGTTCAGCACCCGCACCGCGACCCGTGACGCCGCCACCGGCACCTGGTCGGCCGTGCAGACACTGTCCACCTCGTACGTCCCTGAGGCATGGGACGCCGTCATCGCCGACGACGGTACCGTGCACGCCCTGTGGCCGCAGGAGGTCACAGGCAACAAGCGGGGCCTGGTGGAGGCCGTGCGCAGCAACGGTGCATGGACCGCTCCCACGTCGCTGCCGGGCTCGTCGGCCGACTACGTCCTCGGCCGGATCAGCGTCGGCAAGGACGGTGGTGCGACGGCCGTCTGGTCCGGCGATTCGACCGGCAACGCGCAGTTGTTCGGCAGTCGTACCGCCTGGCCCGCCCTCGCGGTCAGCGGATCCACCGTGCCTACGGCCACCTCGCTCCAAGGCACCACCGCCGCGAGCAGGGCCTGGGCACCCACCTGGACGCTCAGCCGACCCACCTCGTCCTGGACGGTGACGCTCACCGACACGGCCGGCAGGACCGTCCGTACGCTCACCGGCTCGACCGACGGTCTGAGCATCGCGGCGAGCTGGAACGGCCGTACAGCGTCCGGGGGTTACGCCCCCAACGGTCCCCTGACCTGGACGCTGAGCGCCACCCAGCAGGGCGCGGCCGCGGCCGTGAAGCTGGCCACCGGGACGGTCACCGTGACCGGCGGCGCCGCCGTCGCCCGGGACTTCGGCGGTCCCTCGGGCACCCCGGACGGGGCCGGTGACCTGCTCACCCTCAGTTCCTCGGGCGCCCTGACGTACCAACTGGGTACTCGAACGGGGACGTTCTCCGGCAAGGTCACCGGCACCGGCTGGGCCACGTCGACCAGGTTCGTGCCCTACGGCGACCTCAGCGGCGACCGCTGCGACGACGTGCTGGTGCGACCGAGCAGCGGGGCCCTGAGACTGTACAAGCCGGCCTGCGGCACAGCGCTCACCCCGACGACGTCGTTCACGACCCTCGGCAGCAGCGGCTGGAACCAGTACGACGTGCTGACCTCGCCCGGAGACATCAGCGGTGACGGACGACCGGACCTGATCGCCCGCAATTCCACCACCGGGGCCGTCTACCTCTACAAGGGGACCAGTTCCGGCAGGCTGACCGCCCGGGTGAAGCTGTACGACAACTGGAAGTCGTACAAGAAGATCGTCGGCGTCGGCGACCTCGACGGTGACGGCATCGGCGACCTGATCGCCCAGGACAAGTCCGACAACCTGTACCGCTACAGCGGGACGGGCAAGGGCACCTTCAAAGCGCGGGTGAAGCTGCTCGGTGCCTGGGGCGGCTCGTACGACGCCGTGGTCGGCGTGGGCGACATCACCGGGGACGGGCGGCCCGACCTGGTCTCCCGCGACACCTCCGGCAACGTCTACCGCAATAGCGGAGACGGCAAGGGGTCGTTCGGGGCGCGGGTGAAGATCGCTGGCGGCTGGGGCGGATACAAGTCCCTTTCCTGACCAGTCCCTGCACGGACCATGGGTGTGGGCCCCGGACAAGGACCGTCCGGGGCCCACACCCATCAGGTCAGCCGTTGTTCGTCTCGTCCGGTTCGACGGCGAGGGTCAGACGGCCGCGGACGCCGCGAGCGATGTGGTGGCGTCACGGCCGCGCCCCCGGCCGCCAGCACCGCGCGACGGGCCAATCCGGTTCTGTCTTCCGGTGATTGCGTGTCTGTCATGGCCAGCGACCGTAGGCGGGAGCGGCCTGGCAGGAACATCGGAGAGAGCTGTGAATCGAGGTGCACAGCACGAAGGGCTCGAAACCGACGCCGGTTTCGAGCCCTTCGTGACGACCGGGGTGTTCCTGGGGTTACTTCGGCTGCGGCTTGCGGATCGACAGGTGCAGCTCGCGCAGGCGGGCCTCCTCCAGCTCGGTCGGCGCGCCCATCATCAGGTCCTGGGCGTTGCCGTTGAGCGGGAAGGCGATGGTCTCGCGGATGTTGGGCTCGTCGGCGAGGAGCATCACGATGCGGTCCACGCCCGGGGCGATGCCACCGTGCGGCGGGGCACCGAAGCGCAGCGCGCGCAGCATGCCGGCGAACTCGCGCTCGACGGTCTCCGCCTCGTAGCCCGCGATGCCGAAGGCCTTGAGCATGATGTCCGGCTCGTGGTTACGGATGGCGCCGGACGACAGCTCCACGCCGTTGCAGACGATGTCGTACTGCCAGGCCAGGATGTCCAGCGGGTCCTGGGTCTCCAGGGCCTCCATGCCGCCCTGGGGCATCGAGAACGGGTTGTGCGAGAAGTCGATCTTCCCGGTCTCCTCGTCCTTCTCGAACATCGGGAAGTCGACGATCCAGCAGAACCGGAAGACGTTCTCCTCGAAGTGCCCGGCGCGCCGGGCGGCCTCGACGCGCACCGCGCCCATGATCTTGGAGACCTCGTCGAACTCGCCCGCGCCGAAGAACACGGCGTGACCGGCGGCCAGCTGGAGCCGCTTGGTCAGCTCGGCCACGTTCTCCTCGGTGAGGAACTTGGCGATCGGACCGGACAGCGAACCGTCCTCGGCGACGCGCACCCAGGCCAGGCCCTTGGCGCCCTGCGAGACGGCGAAGTCACCGAGCTGGTCGAAGAACTTGCGGGGCTGCGCGGAGACGTCCGGTACCGGAAGGGCCCGCACGTGCTTGCCGGCGAAGGCCTTGAACTCGGAGCCCTCGAAGATGTCGGTGATGTCGACCAGCTCGAGCCGGGCCCGCAGGTCCGGCTTGTCGGAGCCGTACTTCAGCATCGACTCGCGGAACGGGATCCGCGGGAACGGCGAGGTGACCTCACGGCCGCCGCCGAACTCCGTGAACAGCTCGGTCATCAGCCGCTCGATGGGCTGGAAGACGTCCTCCTGCTCCACGAAGCTCATCTCGACGTCGAGCTGGTAGAACTCGCCCGGCGAACGGTCGGCGCGGGCGTCCTCGTCGCGGAAGCAGGGCGCGATCTGGAAGTAGCGGTCGAAGCCGGAGATCATCAGCAGCTGCTTGAACTGCTGCGGGGCCTGCGGCAGCGCGTAGAACTTGCCCGGGTTCAGACGGGACGGCACCACGAAGTCACGGGCGCCCTCGGGGGAGGTCGCGGTGAGGATCGGGGTGGCCATCTCGTTGAAGCCGAGGGCGACCATCTTGTGGCGGATGGCCGAGATCACGGCCGTGCGCAGCATGATGTTGCGGTGCATGCGCTCGCGGCGCAGGTCCAGGAAGCGGTACTCCAGGCGCCGCTCCTCGTTGACCCCGTCCTCGGTGTTGATCGTGAACGGCAGCGGGGCGGCCGCGCCGAGCAGCTCGACCTCGCCGACCTCGACCTCGACCTCGCCGGTGGGCAGGTCGGCGTTGATGTTCTCGGCGCCGCGGGAGACGACCTTGCCGTCGACCCGTACGGTCGACTCCTTGCTGAGCTTGTCCAGGGCCTCGTAGGCGGGCGTCCCCGGACGGGCCACGAGCTGGGTGATGCCGTAGTGATCGCGCAGATCGATGAAGAGGATGCCGCCCAGGTCGCGCCGATTGTGCAGCCAGCCACTCAGCCGGACGTCGGTGCCGACGTCAGAGGAGCGGAGCTCGCCGCAGGTGTGGGACCTGTACCGATGCATCGTGGTTCATCCAGCCTTCGCGGATCGGGGTGTGTTGCCAGCCTGACGTTTCACGTGAAACACCCCCAGCGTACCGGGCGCCCCAAGGCCCACTCCCCCCGATAAGAAGTCGTTGATCGGTAGCGTTTTCCGATCGGCTCTTCTTAAAGTGGGGCAATGCGAACTGGCGAGCCCCTGCCCGCCGTGGAGGACGTCCTCGCCGCCCTCGCGACCGGGCTGTGGCACTGGGACACCGCCACCGGGCTGGTCACCACGGATGCGGAGACAGCACGGCTGATCGGGCTGCCCGCCGAGGCCTCCGTGCTGTCCGAGGCGCTGGTCCGGTCGCGCTTCCACCCCGTCGACTGGAACGAGAACACCAGCATCACCCGGCTGGCGGCCATCGAGGGCACCCTCGCGGAGGTCCGGCTGCGGGTCATGGACGAGCGGGGCCGGCTGATACGGACCGTACGCAGCCGTTTTCGACCGGAGTACGACTCCGACGCACGCGTCTACCGGGTGACCGGCACCCTCCAGGAGGTCACCGAACCGGCCCCCGGCAGCGCCGCGCGGCATCCGGTCACCGGGGACTGGCGGCGCTCCCGGGAGGCCTTCCTGCTGGACGCGGGCCGCGCGCTGGCGGAGGCGCGGTCCACCGAGGAGGTGCTGCGGGTGGCGGGGGGCCTGTCCATGCCCGGGTTCTCCCCGGACGGGCTGGCCGTCTTCGGCGCCAAGGGCGACCGGCTCACCATGATCGGCCACCACGGCCAGCAGATCGACGAGGACAGCCCCTTCAGCAGCATGCCGCTGGAGACCGACTACCCGGCGGCGGAGGTGGTGCGGACCGGCCGGGCCGTCTATCTCTCCTCCCCGGAGCAGTACAAGTCCCGCTACCCCGTGACCTGGCCGCTCGCCGAGCGCTTCGGCCGCAAGTCCTGGGCCTTCCTGCCGCTGACGGTGGCGGGGCGGACCCTGGGCGCCTGGATGGCGGGGTTCGCCTACCCGGTGTCGTTCACCCCCGACGAACGTTCCGTGCTCACCACGGTGGCCCGGATGCTGGCGCAGGCCCTGTCCCGGGCCGGGATCGCCGACTCCGAGCGGGAGCTGACGGACGGCCTCCAGCGCTCCATGCTGCCGACGCTGGGCCCCGAGATGCCCGGCATGGACGCGGCGGCCCGCTACATACCGACCGGCGGCGGGCTCCAGGTCGGCGGCGACTGGTACGACATCATCCCGCTGCCCGGCGGCACCTCCCGTGCCAGGTCCGGCCATGGCGGCCGGTACGCCCTGGTCATCGGCGACGTCCAGGGGCACGACGTCCGTGCGGCGGGCCTGATGGGACAGCTTCGGATCGCGCTGCGCGCCTACGCCTCCGAGGGGCACCGTCCGGACGCGGTGCTCTCCCGGGCCTCCCGCTTCCTGCACGGGATCACCTCCGACGAGGAACTGGCCGACCCGCGCTTCGCGACCTGCCTGTACGTCGAGGCGGACCCGGCGACCGGCGTGCTGGAGATCGCCCGCGCGGGGCATCTCGACCCGACGATCCGGATGGCCGACGGCACGGTGCTGCGGCGGCCCACGGCGGGCGGGCTGCCCCTCGGAATCGACCCGGACGCCGACTACCCGACGACGCGGTTCACCCTCGAACCCGGCGAGACCATGATGATCTGCACCGACGGGCTGATCGAGACCGGCGGCCACGACATCGAGAGCGGCTGGCAGCGGATCCGGACGATCCTGGAGGAGGACGACGGCGACCTGGAGAAGCTGGCCGACGCCCTGGTCCAGGCCGTGCACGGGCCGTCCTCGCACCACACCACCGGACCGCTGGCCGACCGCCGCGAGGACGACATCGCGGTCCTGCTGCTGTCCCGCACCGGCGCCGACCCCCTCGCGGTACGGCCGCGAACCCGCCGCACCCTGCTGTCGGTGGCCCAGGACGAGCCCGAGCGGATCGCCGAGGCCCGCCAGCAGCTGCGCGAGCTGCTGCACGACTGGGACTCGTCCGACCAGGTCGACTCGGCGGTCCTGCTGGTCTCCGAGATGCTCACCAACGTCCTGGTGCACACCGACGCGGACGCGCTGCTGCTCGCCGAGGTCTCCGGCCAGGCCCCCGGACGGCGCCTGCGGGTCGAGGTGACCGACGGCGGGGACGACCTCCCGCACAAGCGCCGCCCCGGCGAACTCGCCTCATCGGGCCGCGGCCTGCTCCTCACCGAACTCCTGGCGGACGCCTGGGGCGTCGACCCGCGCGGCGAGGGCAAGACCATCTGGTTCGAGCTGTCCGAGGACCTGGGCCAAGGCCAGGACCTGGGATAGGGCCAGGGCCTGGGCCTGGGCCTGGGCCTGGGACAGGGCCGAGGTCAGGGCGACGGCCGGTCGGCGGTGGTGGCGTACCTGGCGTGCAGTTCGTGGACGACGCCGAAGGCGGCCGCGGTGAGGGGCACCGCCAGCAGCATGCCGAGGATCCCGGCGACGGAGGCGCCCGCCGTGATGGCCAGCATGACCACCGCCGGGTGCATCTGCACGGTCCTGCTCTGAATGGCCGGCTGGAGCACGTGCCCCTCCAGCACCTGCACGGCGAGCACGACCCCCAGGACCCACAGCGCGATCACGAAGCCGCGGTCGGCGAGGGCGACCAGGACCGCCACCGCCCCGGAGAGGAACGCGCCGAGGTAGGGGATGTAGGCGCCGACGAAGACGAGCGCGCCCAGGCCCACGGCGCCCGGTACCCGCAGGATCAGCAGGCCGACGGTGATGCAGACGGCGTCGATGAGGGCGATGAGGGTGGTGCCCCGCATGAACCCCTCGATGGCCTCGTAGGCCCGGCGGGCCATGGCCTCCACCATGTCGGCGCTGGAGCCGGGCGCGAGCCCGCGGACGGTGCCGACCACCCGGTCGGAGTCGCGCAGGAAGAAGAAGACGAGCAGCAGGGCCAGTACGGCCAGGGCGATGCTCTCGCCGACCAGGCTGACCCCGCTGATGACGTTGGAGGCGGCGGTCCCGCCGAACTCGCCGAGCAGTTTCCTCGCGTTGCCCGCCAGGTCGCCGATCGAGGTTCCGGCGGCCCCGAAGTGCCGGGCGAGCGATCTCGCCGCGGACTTCAGCGAGGCGATGATCTGGTCGCCGGTGTCGACGAGCGCGGCGACGACGATGTAGACGGCGCCGCCGACGACCGCGACGACCGCGACACAGGTGAGCCCGGCGGCCAGGGACCGCTGGACGCCGACCCGGACCAGGCGCCGGTACAGGGGGCCGAGCAGCGCGGTGCCGAGGAGGGCGAGCAGCACGGGGGTGACCGCGGTGCGGAACTCCGAGCAGAGCCGGATGCCGACGTAACCGACACCGGCGGCCAGCAGGATCACCGCGCACCAGGCGGCGAACCGGCGCACGGCCTCGGGCAACAGGGACACCCGTCCAGCGGACCACGCGAGCCCGCCCGACGCCCTGCGCTGCACCCCCTCCCGGGTGAAACAGCAGGAGGGGCCTCCCGGGTGAAAGACAGCAGGAGAGGCCCGACGCGATCGACACGCCGGGCCCCTCGGACCGCCTTCTTCCTACTCGCCCACCGCCGGCCCTCAGGCCTGCGGGCCGCTCTCCGTCATGCCGTGGACGGCCGGGATCGTCCCCAGGCGGCCCTTCTGGAAGTCCTCGAACGCCTGCTGAAGCTCTTCCCTGGTGTTCATGACGAACGGGCCGTAGTGAGCCATCGGCTCCCGGATCGGCTGCCCCCCGAGCAGGACGACCTCCAGGTCCGGCGTGTGCGAGTCCTGCCGCTCGTCCGCGCGGACGGTCAGCGAACCGCCGGCGCCGAAGACGGCCGTCTGACCCAGGTGGATCGGACGGCGCTCGGCACCGACCGAACCCTTGCCCGCCAGCACGTACGCCAGCCCGTTGAAGTCCTCCCGCCACGGCAGGGTGACCTCCGCGCCCGGCGCCACCGTCGCGTGGATCATCGTGATCGGCGTGTGCGTGATGCCGGGACCGGCGTGCCCGTCCAGCTCACCGGCGATGACGCGCAGCAGGGCGCCGCCGTCGGGCGTGGACAGCAGCTGAACGCTGCCGCCGCGGATGTCCTGGTACCTCGGGGCCATCATCTTGTCCTTGGCGGGGAGGTTCACCCACAGCTGGAGGCCGTGGAAGAGGCCGCCGGACACGACGAGGGACTCCGGCGGCGCCTCGATGTGGAGGAGGCCGGAGCCGGCCGTCATCCACTGGGTGTCACCGTTGGTGATGGTGCCGCCACCGCCCTGGCTGTCCTGGTGGTCGAAGATGCCGTCGATGATGTAGGTGACGGTCTCGAAGCCACGGTGCGGGTGCCAGGGGGTGCCCTTGGGCTCGCCCGGCGCGTACTCCACCTCACCCATCTGGTCCATCATGATGAACGGGTCGAGGTGGCGGTAGTTGATCCCGGCGAACGCCCGGCGCACCGGGAAGCCCTCACCCTCGTAACCGCTCGGCGCGGTCGTGACGGCGAGCACGGGACGGGCCACGGCGTCAGCCGGTGCGGCCACCCGAGGGAGGGTGAGCGGGTTCTCGACAGTCACTGCAGGCATGTTGGCTCCTCCTTGTGCGCCCAGTTTAGTTGAGCGTTGAACTTTCTGCCACCCCTAACGACGAAGGCCCGGAGGGCATTCCCTCCGGGCCCGGTCGTCCCCCGTCCGGTGGATCAGTTGCTGAAGTAGAGGTAGTTCCACGCGCCGTAGGTCGTGGAGTTCACGGTGTCGCCGGACGAGCCGTTGACGTACACCGAACGCATCCGCGCCCGGAGGCCGGACTCACCGGGAGCGTCGAACTGCACGTACGACTTGCCGTTCGTGCCGAGCCTGAAGTACTCGGAGTCCGTCGAGTACCACCGGCCCTGGTAGTAGACCTCCAGGTCCAGGCGGTGCTCACGGCCCGGGTAGTAGGTCATGGTCGTGTTGAACACCGGGCCGGTGTTCTTGTGGAACCAGCGGTACGACGTCGAACCGATCTTCGCCGTCTTGTAGTACTTGGAGAGCGACGTGGAGATCTTGACCCGCGCGTACGCGGTGACCTTCGCGGTCTTCGGCGCGTAGCGGCCGTCCCCGTCGAAGACCGCGGAGACGGCCGTGTCGCGGGTCATGTCCACCCAGGCGGCGATGTTCCCGTGGGAGTCCACCGTGCCGGTCTTGATCAGCTTCTTGCCCTTGTCGCTGCCGAAGGGGTCCGCGTAGATCCTGACCGAGCGGTTCTTGTACGTCGTCCCGAGGTGCGCGGTGAACTTCACGTCGGCGCCGTAGTCGTACAGCTTGCCGTTGTTGTTCAGGCTCAGGCTCGTGCCCGCGCGGGAGACCGAGACCTTGTCGGACGCGGTGGCCGCGGTGTGGCCGGCGTCGCCCGCGTAGGTCACCTTGTAGGTGACCGTGCCACCGGCCGGCGGGGTGTCGGCGAAGGAGTAGGTGCCGTCCGCCTTGACGGTGACGGCGGCCAGCGCCTTGCCGCCGGGGCTCTCGACGTCGGTGCGGGTGACGGAGAGCCTGACGCCGGCGGGCAGCGGGACCGTCGCCGAGAGCTTGCCGGTGACGGTGAGTCTCTTGGCGCGGGGCGCCGAGCTCGGGGCGTTGACCGTGAGCGCCGGCACGTTGAGCGTCGGCTGGGTCAGGACCTTGAGCGTGTAGGAGGTGCCGTTCGACGTCAGCGCGAAGATCCGCGAGGAGTCCGGCGCCCAGCGCAGGTTGCCGGTGGCGTAGTCGGTCGAGGTGCCGAGGGTGTAGGTGCGCAGCGGCTTGGCGGCGTCGGGCCGGTAGACGCCGACCTTGCCGGCGTTGAACTGGGCCACCAGCCCGTTCGGCGCGATGTCGGCGCTCCACGCGCCCGGGTAGGAGCCGGCCTTGCTGAACTTGCCGTCCGCCCACGCGTCCCGGTCGGTGCCGTTGACCAGCACCTGGTCGGTGCCGGGGACGAGGTCGATGTCCGCGATGCCGCTGTTCAGGGTGTAGTCGCCGGAGTACCAGGCGGTGGCCTTGGTGGTGGCGCCGGAGACGTCGACAACGGCCATGGAGTCGGTGGAGATGCCGGTCTCTCCGACGGCCAGCACGCCCGGCCGGTTCGGGTCGGTGTCCAGCAGCGCCTGACCCCAGACACCGACCGAGGTGCCCTCGGTCGGGAACTGCGCCATCGCCACCGGGTCGGTCCCGCCCGCCGGGTCCACCGACGGGTCGACGGAACCGATGTCGCCGTCCCACTGGTCGCCGTACGAGAACCACGCCTTGCCGCCGGTGAAGGCCAGGTGGCGGGGGCCGGTGTCGGTCGGGATGCGGTACGTCGTCCGCACGTCCAGCGTGGCCGGGTCGAGGGCGAGGATCTGATGGGTGTTGGGCAGGGCCGCGTACAGGGTGCCGCCGTCGTCCGACAGCGTCAGGTCGCTGACGCTGCCGAGGCCGGTGGCCGAGTCGACGAGGGTGCCGTTGTAGTCGGAGGCGACGATCCGGCCGTTCGCCGCGTCGCCGACGAACACCCGCTGGAGGGCGCCGTCCACGACGAACCCGCCGATGGTGGTGACGGTGGTGGCGGCCGCCGAGGCGGTCCCCGCCGCCACGACGCTCAGCGCCGCCGAGCTGAAGACGACCGCGAGCGCCGTCGCGACCGAAGTGCTGCGCATGCGCACAGTGATAGAACCCCCAGAGAGAACCCGGGTTCACCGGGTGGATCAGAGCGCCGCGCGGCACCCGGACGCGACCGCAGTGAAAGCGGTGACGCACGGGGCGCGGCTGCCAGGGGAAGCCTATGGCATGGCTGTGACAAAGATGAGGTGAGTTTTCAGAGGCGCTGTCGGCAGCGCCCCTCGCGGCGCTGCCGGCGAGGCGTCACCCGTACATCCGCCGCATCGCGAACTCCACCATCTGCTCGACCGCCTTGGCGTCGAAGACCATCCGGTGCTCGCCCTCCATGTCGAGGACGAAGCCGTAGCCGGTCGGGAGCAGGTCGATGACCTCGGCGCCGGTGATGACGAAGTACTTGGACTCCTTGCCCGCGTACCGGCGCAGCTCCTTCAGCGAGGTGAACATCGGGATCACCGGCTGCTGGGTGTTGTGCAGCGCGAGGAACCCGGGGTTGTCGCCGCGCGGGCAGTACACCTTGGACGTGGCGAAGACCTGCTGGAAGTCCTCGGCGGTGACCTGACCGGTGGTGAAGGCACGGACCGCGTCCGCGAGGGACGGCGGGGACGGCTCGGGGTAGAGCGGCGCCTGCTGGCCGTAGCCGCCCGGCATCTGCTGCTGGGGCTGGGCGTACTGCTGCTGAGCGGCCCCACCGTCCATGGGCTGGCCGTATCCATACATGCGCGCAAGCCTACCGAGACACGCGGTGCACGCGAGAAGGTAGACCCTTCTCACACTTCACCCGTCGGGGGTTGCGTCTTATTACCGGCGGGTAGCATCATCGGAGCTACTCGTTGGTATGTGAAAGCTTGCGCGAGGATTCAGTGCCTCGCCGATCCGGATACGGAGCCGTCACCATGGGGCACTACAAGTCCAACCTCCGCGACATCGAGTTCAACCTCTTCGAAGTGCTCGGTCGCGACAAGCTGTACGGCACCGGCCCGTTCGGCGAGATGGACACCGACACCGCGAAGAGCGTCCTGGAGGAGCTGACCCGCCTCGCCGAGAACGAGCTGGCGGAGTCCTTCGCCGACGCCGACCGCAACCCGCCGGTCTTCGACCCGGAGACCAACACCGCCCCGGTCCCGGCGTCCTTCAAGAAGAGCTACAAGGCCTTCATGGACTCCGAGTACTGGCGCCTCGGCCTGCCCGAGGAGATCGGCGGCACCACCGCTCCCCCGTCGCTGATCTGGGCGTACGCGGAGCTGGTCCTCGGCGCGAACCCGGCCGTGTGGATGTACTCCTCCGGCCCGGCGTTCGCCCGCATCCTCTTCGAGGAGGGCACCGAGGAGCAGAAGAAGTGGGCGCAGCTCGCCGTGGACCGCACCTGGGGTTCGACCATGGTGCTCACCGAGCCCGACGCCGGTTCGGACGTGGGCGCCGGCCGTACCAAGGCGGTCCAGCAGGAGGACGGCTCCTGGCACATCGAGGGCGTGAAGCGCTTCATCACCTCCGGTGAGCACGACATGGAGGAGAACATCCTCCACTACGTGCTGGCCCGTCCCGAGGGCGCCGGTCCCGGCACCAAGGGCCTGTCCCTCTTCCTCGTCCCGAAGTACCTCTTCGACTTCGAGACCGGCGAGCTGGGCGAGCGCAACGGCGTCTACGCCACGAACGTCGAGCACAAGATGGGCCTGAAGGCCTCCAACACCTGCGAGATGACCTTCGGCGACCGCCACCCGGCCAAGGGCTGGCTGATCGGCGACAGGCACGACGGCATCCGCCAGATGTTCCGGATCATCGAGTTCGCCCGCATGATGGTCGGCACGAAGGCCATCTCGACGCTGTCCACCGGCTACCTGAACGCCCTCGAGTACGCCAAGGAGCGCGTCCAGGGTCCGGACCTCGCGAACTTCATGGACAAGACCGCGCCCAAGGTCACCATCACCCACCACCCCGACGTCCGCCGCTCGCTGATCACGCAGAAGGCGTACGCCGAGGGCATGCGCGCCCTCGTCCTCTACACCGCCTCCATCCAGGACGCCATCGCCGTCAAGGAGGCGAACGGCGAGGACGCCAAGGCCGAGCACGCGCTCAACGACCTGCTCCTGCCGATCGTCAAGGGCTACGGCTCCGAGAAGGGCTACGAGCAGCTGGCCCAGTCGCTCCAGACCTTCGGCGGCTCCGGCTTCCTGCAGGAGTACCCGATCGAGCAGTACATCCGCGACGCCAAGATCGACACCCTGTACGAGGGCACCACCGCCATCCAGGGCCAGGACTTCTTCTTCCGGAAGATCGTCCGCAACCAGGGCGCGGCGCTGAACTCGCTCGCCGAGGACATCAAGAAGTTCCTGGCGCTCGGCACCGGCGGCGAGGAGCTGGCGGGCGCCCGCGAGCACCTCGCGAAGGCAGCCGTCGAGCTGGAGGCGATCGTCGGCCTGATGCTGACCGACCTCGCGGCCACCGAGCAGGACGTCAAGAACATCTACAAGGTGGGCCTGAACACCTCCCGCCTGCTGCTCGCCTCCGGTGACGTGATCGTCGGCTACCTGCTGCTCAAGGGCTCCGCGATCGCCGCCGAGAAGCTGGAGACGGCGTCCTCCAAGGACAGGCCGTTCTACACCGGCAAGATCGCGGCGGCGAAGTTCTTCGCGGCCAACGTGCTGCCGGGCGTCACCCTGGCCCGCAAGATCGCGGCCGACGTCGACCTCGACCTGATGGAGCTGGACGAGGCCGCTTTCTGATCCACCCGGTCCGTTTCCCGGAGGCCCGTTCCCCCTGAGATGTCCTGAGGGGAGCGGGCCTCCGCACGTCGTTAAGGTGAAGCACATGAGTTTCGATCGCGGCCACACCGACGACCTGATGTCCTTCCTCGCGGCCAGCCCGACGCCGTACCACGCGGTGGCGAACGCCGCCGACCGGCTGGAGAAGGCCGGTTTCCGGCAGGTCGCCGAGACGGCTGCGTGGGACGGGGCGAGCGGCGGCCGGTACGTCCTGCGCGGCGGGGCGCTCATCGCCTGGTACGTCCCCGAGGGCGCCGCGCCGCACACGCCGTTCCGGATCGTCGGCGCGCACACCGACTCCCCGAACCTGCGGGTCAAGCCCCGCCCGGACACCGGCGGGCACGGCTTCCGCCAGGTCGCCGTGGAGATCTACGGCGGCCCGCTGATGAACTCGTGGCTCGACCGGGACCTGGGGCTGGCCGGCCGGCTCAGCCTGCGGGACGGCTCCACCCGCCTCGTCGACGTGCACCGGCCGCTGCTGCGGGTGCCGCAGCTCGCCATCCACCTGGACCGGGCGGTCAGCAGCGACGGGCTCAAGCTGGACAAGCAGCGCCACCTCCAGCCGATCTGGGGCCTCGGTGACGACGTCCGCGACGGCGACCTCATCGCCTTCCTGGAGCAGGAGGCCGGCCTGTCGCCCGGCTCGGTCACCGGCTGGGACCTGATGACCTACGCCGTCGAACCGCCGGCCTACCTGGGCCGCTCCGAGGACCTGCTGGCCGGCCCCCGGATGGACAACCTGCTCTCCGTGCACGCCGGTACGGCGGCCCTCGCGGCCGTGGCGACGAGCGGCGCGGAACTGCCCCACGTCCCCGTGCTCGCCGCCTTCGACCACGAGGAGACCGGCTCCCAGTCGGACACCGGCGCGGACGGGCCGCTGCTCGGCACCGTCCTGGAGCGCTCGGTGCTGGCGCGCGGCGGGTCGTACGAGGACCGGGCGCGGGCCCTGGCGGGCGCCGTCTGCCTCTCCTCCGACACCGGTCACGCCGTCCACCCCAACTACGCGGAGCGGCACGACCCGACGCACCACCCCCGCGTCAACGGCGGCCCGATCCTCAAGGTCAACGTCAACAACCGCTACGCGACGGACGGTACGGGCCGCGCGGTCTTCGCCGCCGCCTGCGAACGGGCCGGCGTCCCCTTCCAGACCTTCGTCTCCAACAACTCCATGCCGTGCGGCACCACGATCGGCCCGATCACCGCGGCCCGCCACGGCATCCAGACCGTCGACATCGGCGCGGCGATCCTGTCGATGCACAGCGCCCGCGAACTCTGCGGCGCCGACGACCCGTTCCTCCTGGCGAACGCGCTGGTCGCGTTCTTGGAGGGCTAGTTGCACATGTCCCGCCCGCTCCTGGGTACTCGGTGTGGACCGGAACCACCACCGAACCTGAAGGGGAGGCAACGCTCATGGGTCTCGGCGGGTGCATCATCCTCATCGCCGTGGGGGCCATCCTCACGTTCGCGACCGACTGGCACATGCAGGGCGTCAACCTCGACGTCGTCGGCCTGATCCTGATGGTCGTCGGCATCATCGGCGTCGCCACGTTCAGCAGCATCGCCCGCCGTCGGCGGGTCATGGTGCCGCCGGCTTCGACGGTCGTCGAGGAGGAACGGCACCATCACCGTGACGGATACACCGACGGATACGGCGTCTGACGGACACGTCCGTACCGACAGGGCGATCACAGACAACCGTGAGCAATTCGTTACGGAGTTCAACTACCAGAGTTGTGGGCTTTTCGTGAAAACTGTGGACCACGACGGGTCCGGAATATCGTCTTCCGGACCCCACCACGGCTTTCACGACGGGGGGTACGAGCCGTGCGCCGCCACGCCGCGCGCCGCGCCCACGCCGCTCCGGAGGAGCCGGGCGAGAGGCCGAGACTCGCCGTCCTGATCCCGGCCCACAACGAGCAGGAACGTATCTCCGCAGCGATCGACGGCCTCTGGGACCAGACCCGGCGCCCCGACCTGATCGTGGTCGTCGCCGACAACTGCACCGACGGCACCGCCGCCGTCGCCACCGCCCACGGCGCCCATGTCTTCCCCACCGAGGGCAACACCCACAAGAAGGCCGGTGCCCTCAACCAGGCCATCGCCTGGGTGCTGCCGCACATGGACGACCGGGACCTCCTGCTCGTCCAGGACGCCGACACCGTCCTCAACCCCTGGTTCGTGGAGACCGCGCTCGCCACCTTCAACCGCAAGGTCGGCGCGGTCGGCGGCGTCTTCTACGGCGAGGACGGCGGCGGCTTCCTCGGCCTGCTCCAGCGCATGGAGTTCCACCGCTACGCCTGGGAGCTGGAACGCACCGGCGGCAAGGCCCAGGTCCTCACCGGCACCGGCACGATGTTCCGCGCCCGGGTGCTGCGCGAGGTCCGCGCGGCCCGCCGGGCCGGCGAACTCGGCGGCGGCACCGGCTACTACAGCCTCGCCTCGCTCACCGAGGACGACGAGATGACCAAGGCGGTCAAGACCCTCGGCTACCGGGCCATGTCCCCGGCGGGCTGCGCGGTCACCACCGAGGTCATGCCGACCCTCCCGAAACTCTGGCACCAGCGGCTGCGCTGGCAGCGCGGCGCCCTGGAGAACCTCCGCGACTACGGCTGGACCCGGGTCACCGCCCGCTACTTCATGCAGCAGTTCCTGATGGGTTTCGGCGCGCTCTCCTTCCTGATCTACCTGACCTACATGGCCGCGTACACCTCGCTGTACGGCTGGCCGGGCCTGTCGCCGTTCTGGACGGCCATCGGCCTGATCTTCGTGGTCGAGAAGACCGTCTCCGTGCGACGGGCCGGGCCCAAGGCCGTCCTGGTCGCCGCGCTGATGGTCCCGGAGATGCTCTACGACCTCTTCCAGCACGCCGTCTACTTCTCCTCGCTGTGGGGGCTGGTCCGCCGCAGCGAGGAGAAGTGGGTGGCGACGTGAGACTCCCTCACTCCTCGTAACCCCACACCTCACCTCACACCTCACACCTCACAGGAGCAGAGCGACATGTACGGCAGAGTGATCGGCGCGGGCACGGCGGGCGCGGGCGGGGCGACCCTGGCCGCCACCGGACTGTGGATCAACAGCATGGCGATGGTGGTGGCGGCCACGACGCTGGTGGCGGCCGGGGTCGCGGTGTTCAAGCTGGTCCCGCGCCGGCGCTGACCCGGCGGGCGCTGCGCTGTCTCAGGCGTCCTGGTCCATTCCGGCCAGGACCAGAGGCAGCCGACTCGCCCCACCCTCCGTGATCCGCACCGGTACGCCCCAGTCCTGCTGGTGCACATGGCAGGCGGGATATTCGTTCGCCGGGTCGTCGTCACAGCTCGCGGCCATCGCCGAGACGTGCAGGACGCCTTCCGGCACCGCCGGGTTCAGGTCCACCTCTCTCGACAGGTCGGTGTCGGCGCCCTCGCCCTCGAGCAGCAGCTCCGGCGGGGTCGACGACACCAGCAGGCGCGTCGACGGGCCGTACCGCGTGTCCAGCTTCTGACCCGCCGGGGCCTGGAAGACCACGTCCAGCCGGAGCCTGCCCGGCGCGACCTCGGTCGCCGCACGCTGGGTGCGGTGGGCGACCGACTCCACCCGGACCGCCTCCTCGGGCAGCCGCAGCCGGGTCAGCCGGTGGCGGGCCGACTCGACCACCACGATCTCGTCGCCGACCAGCACCGCGTCGCTCGGCTCCCACAGGTCCGTGGCCAGCGTGGTGACCTCGCCGGTCGCGGGGTCGTAGCGGCGCAGCGCGTGGTTGTAGGTGTCGGCGACGGCGACGGAACCGTCGGGGAGCGCGGTCACCCCCAGCGGGTGCTGGAACAGGGCCTGCCCGGCGGCGCCGTCGCGGTGCCCGAAGTCGAAGAGACCGGTGCCGACGGCCGTGTGGACCTGCCCGTCCGGGTCGACCCAGCGCAGGGCGCTGGTCTCGGAGTCGGCGAGCCACAGGCGGTCCGCGGTGGCCGCGAGGCCGGACGGCTGGGCGAACCAGGCCTCGGCGGCCGGGCCGTCCACCAGCCCTTCGTTGGTGGTGCCCGCGGCGACCGCCACGGTCCCCGCCTGCGGGTCGTAGGCCCACAGCTGGTGCACGCCGGCCATGGCGATCCACACCCTGCCGCCGAAGACGGCCACGTCCCAGGGTGAGGACAGGTCGATCTCGCGGGCCGGCCCCGAGGTCGGGGAACCCTGCCACCACTGGCGTCCGGTGCCGGCGAGGGTGGTCACCTCGCCGCTGCCGAGGTCCAGGCGGCGCAGGGCGTGGTTCACGGTGTCGGCGACGACCACCGAGCCGTCGTCGAGGAGCGCCAGCCCCTGCGGCTCGCTGAAGGAGGCGGTGTCCGGCGTGCCGTCGGTGAAACCGCGCGCACCGGAGCCGATCCGCCGTACGACCGTCTCCGCGTCCTCGGCCAGTTCCACCAGCTGGTGCCGGGTGGTGTCGCTGACCAGGAAGTTCCCCGAGGGCAGCAGCAGGGCCTTGCCGGGGAAGCGCAGGGCGGTCGGCTCGGGCTCCGGCGGCACGTACGGGCCGTCGCCGCGCCGCAGGGTGCCCTTCGCCTCGTGCTCCGCCTCCAGCTCCTCGACCAGCCGCGCGATCGCGTGCGCGTGCCCCTCGCCGGCGTGCTGGGCGACGACGTACCCCTCGGGGTCGATCACGACCAGCGTCGGCCAGGCCCGGACGGCGTACTGCTTCCAGGTGGCGAGCTCCGGGTCGTCGAGGACCGGGTGCTCGACGCCGTACCGCTCCACGGCGTCGACGACCGCCTGGTGCTCGGCCTCGTGAACGAACTTGGGCGAGTGCACCCCGATGATCACCACGGTGTCCCGGTGCTGCTCCTCCAGCTCCCGCAGCTCGTCCAGGACGTGCAGGCAGTTCACGCAACAAAATGTCCAAAAATCGACAATTACGATGCGCCCGCGGAGCTCCGCGAGGCTGAGCTGCTTGTCACCTGTGTTGATCCAGCCGCCCTTGCCGATCAGCTCGGGGGCGCGGACGCGTACGCGCTTCGCCATGGTTCAAGCCAACCACACGCGCGCGTGGCGCTATTCCTCACCGCCGACCGCCCGGACGCCCCGGAGCCCGGCCATCCCCACTCAGTCCTGGTGCACCACGTTCCGGCCGGGACCGCCGGAGAGCCTGTCGCGGCCGCGACCGCCGTACAGCCTGTCGTCGCCGCTGTTGCCGTACAGCGTGTCGTTGCCGCTGTCGCCGTACAGGACGTCGTCGCCCTTGCCGCCGTACAGGGTGTCCGCGCCGCTTCCGCCGGTGACGGTGTCGTGGCCGTCGTCGCCGGACAGGTACTGGGCCCCGCTGCCGCCGTGCAGCACGTCGTCGCCCTTGCCGCCGTGCACGATGTTGTCGCCACCGCTCGCGTTGATCGTGTCGTTCCCGTCGTCGCCCCAGGCGAGACCCTCCTTGCCCACGGTGATGGTGTCGTCGCCCGCGCCGCCGGAGACGTAGGCGCCGTCGAGGCGACCGGAGTCGGTGGCCTTGTCGTTGCCCGTGCCGAGTGAGATCTGGGCGTAGAAGTAGATCTGGTCGGTGGCGTTCCTGTAGGCGAGCACGTCGTCCCGGTCGCCCAGGCTCACGACCAGCGCGGCGTACGGGTCCTGACTGTCCACCAGGGTGACCCGGCAGGAAACCTTGGTGTGGTCCGCGCTGTCGACGTAGGCGCAGTCATGACCCGCGCTGATCGGGACGACGTCGTCGATCACATAGACGATGCCCGTGCGGTCCGCGGTGAGCGACGCGGTGACCGTGGCCTTGTTGGCCTGACCGGCGGCGGCCGTGTAGGTGAGCTGCCAGTCGTACGGGTTGACCGCGGCGGTGGCCGGTGCCGTCGCGGCGTCGGCGGTACCGGCCGTGGTGAGTGTCGCGGCCATGGCCGCACCGAGAGCCAGCGTCATCGCCGGGACGGCGCGTGCGACCCGGCGGCGGACGGGACGAGCATGCATGGAGACCTCCGAGAGGACCGAGCGCGAATGCGCGGACTACGCACTGTCGGACTCGGAGCCCACCCCGTTGGTTGGGCGGCTTCCGCGCACGCACGGGGACTTCACCTCCCGGACGTCCATCGGACCCGGGGAATCCACGGCCCGGTCAGGTGAGGACGTGGCCGGTCGTCGCGTCCACGTGCCCGGGGACCTCGTCGTGCCGATCGCCCACCGTGAGGGTTCCGGTGGGTTCGAGGAGCAGGATCTCGGTGGGCACGCGCGCGTGCGGCTTGTGCTCGGTGCCGCGGGGGACCGTGAAGACCGAGCCCTTCGGGAGGACGACCGTGCGCTCGCCGGCCGGTTCCCGCAGGGCTATGCGCAGTTCGCCCTCCAGGACCAGGAAGAACTCGTCGGTGTGGTCGTGGACGTGCCAGATGTGCTCGCCCTCGACCTTGGCTACGCGGACGTCGTAGTCGTTGACGGCGGCGACGATGCGCGGGCTCCACAGGGCGTCGAAGGTCGTGAGGGCGTGGGCGAGGGAGACGGGTTCGCTGGTCATGGCGATCATCCTGGGCCGTGGTCCGGCGCCCACGTGAGTGCTAGAAATCGCACATGCCGCAAGGATCCTCTCAGCCCCGGCCCCACCGGGTCGCCGTGATCGTCGACTCGGGGACCAATCCGTTCGAGGTGGGGGTCGCCACCGAACTGTTCGGGCTGCCGCGGCCCGAGCTGGGCCTGCCCGTGCCGCCCTACGAGGTGACGCTCTGCGCGCCCACGCCCGAGGTGCGCATGAACCACGGTTTCTTCACGCTCAGCGGGGTGGCGGGGCTGGCGGCCGTGGACGAGGCGGACACGGTGGTCGTCCCCGGACGGCCCGACAACGTCGTACCGCGCGGTGCCGACGTCCTCGACACCGTCCGGCGCGCGCACGCGCGGGGTGCCCGGGTGGTGAGTTTCTGCACCGGGACCTTCGCGCTCGCCGAGGCCGGGCTGCTGGACGGCCGGCCGGCCACCACGCACTGGCGCTGGGCGGACGCCTTCCGGGACCTGCACCCCCGGGTGCTGCTCAGGCCCGACGTGCTCTTCGTCGACGACGGCGACCTGCTCACCGCCTCCGGCAGCGCGGCCGCGCTCGACCTGGGGCTGCACATCTGGCGCCGGGACCACGGCGCCGAGATGGCCAACGCGGTCTCCCGGCGGCTGGTGTTCGCCTCGCACCGCGACGGCGGCCAGCGGCAGTTCGTGGAGCGTCCGGTGCCCGACGTGCCGGACGAGTCGCTCGGCCCGCTGCTCGCCTGGGCGCAGGAACGGCTCGGCGAGCCCCTCGGTGTGGCGGACCTCGCCGCGCGGGCGGCCGTCTCCCCCGCCACCCTGCACCGCCGGTTCCGCGCCCAGCTGGGCACCACTCCGCTGGCCTGGCTGACCGGCGAACGGGTGGCTCTCGCCTGCCGTCTCATCGAGCGCGGGGAGGAGCGGCTGGAGGTGGTGGCGGCGCGCAGCGGTCTCGGTACCGCCGCCAACCTGCGCGCCCGGCTGCGGCGCGAGACCGGACTCAGCCCGTCGGACTACCGCCGGCGTTTCGGGCCGGTCGGCCGGGAAGGGGTACAGACATGAGATTCCAGGTGCGGGACCGGCTCCTCGGCTTCGGCGAGGACTACTGGATCGAGGACGAGCACGGCGACAAGGTGTTCCTCGTCGACGGCAAGGCCATGCGGCTGCGGGACACGTTCGAGCTGAAGGACCGGCAGGGACGCGTGCTCGTCGACTTCCACCAGAAGATGTTCGCGCTGCGCGACACGATGGTGATCGAACGCGAGGGCGAACCGCTGGCCACCATCAGGCGCAAGCGGCTCTCGCTGCTGCGCAACCACTACCGGGTGCGCCTGGCCGAGGGCACCGAGCTGGACGTCAGCGGCCGGATCCTGGACCGCGAGTTCGCCGTCGAGTACGACGGTGAGCTGCTCGCCGTGATCTCCCGGCGCTGGCTGCACGTGCGGGAGACCTACGGCGTCGACGTCGTACGGGACGACGCGGACCCGGCGCTGCTGATCGCGGTCGCGGTGTGCGTGATCCACCTGGCCGACAAGGAGCGGGACGAGGACTAGCGGCCGGGCGGGACGGGCGCGACGGGAGAGGCAGGGCCAGGGCCCTTCTGATGGATCTCCGTGGGAGAAGGAGCGGCGTTCGGTGCGTGCGATCGGCGTGCGGGGTGGCGGGCCGGGCGGGGGGGCGCCGCGGGGATACAACAGAAGGGGCCGAAACGGGGTGGGGGGGCGGCCCCACCCAGC
>NZ_JBEYJU010000093.1:0-36433 GCF_040703965.1 Streptomyces sp. NPDC006655
CAGCTGTCCGCGGCCACCCCCGAGGACCTGCGGGCCAGCGCGCTGAGTCTGGACACCTCCCTGTCCCAGGCGGTCCGCGCAGCCGCACCGCCCCTCGCATCCGGCCTGTACGCCCTCGCCACGGCGTCCGGCACCCTGATCGCCATGGCTGTGTTCGTGGCCGTTCCGGCCGCGGCGGCGCACCGTATCCCCCACGCCCCCGCGCCGTCCCGGACCCACCGCCGGCAGCAGGACGCCCCGAAGGTGACGCAGATCCTGCGCCGCAGCTGGGCCACCGCGCTGCTGTCCGCCGCCATCATGTTCCTCATCGGCACCGTCGATGTCCTGCTGCCCGCCCGGCTCAAGGACGTCGGTTCGTCCCCCACGCTCGCCGGGCCCGTCCTCGCAGCGTTCGCCGTCACCAGCATCGTCGCGGGGCTCGTCCACGGAGCGCGCACCTGGCCCGGCGGGATGCGTGCCCAGAGCGCCTGCATGCTTCTGCTCATGACCGCGGCCCTGGCCGTCCCCGGCCTGAGCGGCCAACCCCTCACCTACGCGCTCGTCTTCGCCCTCGCCGGCATCCCGTACAGCCCCCTGCTCACCATCCGCAACCTCGCCCTGCGGGAACAACTCCCCCAGACGGCCTGGGCCACCGGGTTCTCCATCCTCTACGCGGCCGCCGGCCTCGGCTACGGCGTCGCCGGTCTGCTGGCCGCGGCTCTCCTCGACACCACGACCACGTCCACCGCATTCCTCGCCTGCACCGCCGCCACCCTCGTCCTCGGCATCGTCGCCCTGGCCGCGGAACGCCCTTCCAGCCCCGCCCCGGCCGCCGAGGACGCCACCGAACGACGGACGTAACAGGCTTCGGCGAGCGCCGCCGAGGCAACGCCAGGACAACGCCAGGGCGGGATCGTCAACCGGCACGCCGGCCGCTGCCTCGCCGATGCCGACGGCAACACGAGACGGACGGCGTCCAGTTGACCATCGTCGCCCGCGCGGGCGGCGTCGGTCAGCGCTGGACGCTGCCGTCGGTGCGAGGGGGTCGGCACCGTCCTGCCGTCACTGACCGGCGGTGCCGCACCGGTAGAGGTTCTGGGCGGTGGTGTCGGCGGTGTGCGTGCCGCCGTAGGCCGAAGCGGGGACAGGGGTGCAGGAAGACTCGACCCAGTGGGTGATCCGGGCCGTGGCCGTGGTCGCCGTGGACCCGCCGCCGCCGAAGAAGGCGCCCATGCCCCGGCCGCCGCCCACCAGGACGTAGTGCAGCTTGCCGGAAGCCACGAGTTGCCGGAACTGCGACTCGGTGGGGAAGGGCACCTGGCCGCTGAACCCGCCGAGCGGTAGGACGTGGGCGCCGGTGCCGAGGATGTACGGGGAGGCTGAGTTCCACCCCGTGGTCGCGAAGACGTACGCGGCCGAACCCTGGTGTGCGGTCGTGTAGCGCAGCAACTTCTGCTGGCCTACGGTGAGTCGGCCGTTGGCCTCCAGACCGCCGAAACCGGCGAAGCCGCCCCGGCCGACGGCTCCAGCCCCCACTCCGGCACGCCTCGAGCCGCTGCCCCAGAGCAGTTCGCCGCGCCGACCGCCGGCCGACGTCACCGAACCGTGGCCGCGGTCCATGCCGGAAGGTCCGACCGCGCCCATGCCGGTGCTGCCGTACGAGGGGTTGAAGACCTGCACCGCCCACGCGCCCGGCGCGATCAGCAGCGCCGCCAGGGCCGCCGCCAGCCCGGCGAGGGCGAGACGGCCGCCGGACGGCGTGCGCACGGAACGGGCCAGCGCCAGCAGGGCGACGGCGGCGAGCCCCAGCACGCCCACCAGGGGGGCCAGCCACGGCAGGAAAGTGGGGAACTGGGAGGCGAGGTACACGCTCCAGGCCGCCGTCGCCGCCACCGCGCCCGGCAGCGCCCAGGCCCGACGGCCGCCGGCCCGGTGGGCGCGCCACATCTGCACGACGCCGCCACCGGTGAGCGCGGCGAGCGGGACCGCGATCACGCCCATGTAGTACGTGTGGCCGCCGACGCTGCCCGCGCTGAAGACCAGGAAGTACATGGCCAGCCAGGTACCCCACAGCAGGAATCCGGCTCGGACGCCGTCGGTGCGCGGGCGGCCCCGGCGCCACAGCAGACCGCAGATGACGGCCGCGGCGCCGATCGGGTAGAGCCACCCGGTCTGCGAGGCCAGGGACGCACCGAACATCTTCGACCAGCCGTTCTGACCGCCACCGGCACCGCCGCCCTGCCGCGCGGCAGCCGCCTGCGCACCCGTGAACCGGCCTTGGGCGGTCCGCGCGCTCCGGGCGTCCTGCGCGCCGACCGTACCGAGGTGGGGGTACGTGCCGGTACCGGACGACGTGCCGAAACGGTGCCGCTGTCCGGTGCCGACCGTGCCGTCGGCGCGGTTCGTGCTCCCGGCGGTGGCCTGCGGTCCGCGGTGGCCGCCTGCGCCGCCCTGCGTGGCGCTCACGCTGCCGGTGGAGGCCGCGCTGATACCGAGCGAGGAGAAGCGGTTCAGGAAGTTGTAGCCGACCACCATGCTGAACGCGGAGTTGTTGGTGGTGCCGTCCACGTAAGGCCGGTCCTTCGCGGGGGTGAGGCTGACGGCGAGCATCCAGGACGCCGACACCGCGGTCATCACCACGGCGGCCACGCCGAGGTGCACCAGCCGCTTGCGCAGCGTGAGGGGCGCCGACACCAGGTAGACCAGGGCGAGCGCGGGAAGCACCACCCACGCCTCCAGCATCTTGGCCTGGAAGCCGACTCCCACCCACACGCCGCAGAGCACCAGCGGGCGCAGCCGGCCGTCCTGGGCGGCACGTTGGGCGGCCGCCGCGGCCAGCAGCATGCACAGGGTGAAGGCCGGGTCCTCGACCGAGGTACGGAAGAGTCCCACCGCCACCGGCGTCAGCAGGAACGCCGTGTCGGCGATCAGCGCCGCGTCGATCCCGGACCACCGGCGCACCAGCCGGTGCAGCACCAGCAGACTCGCCACCCCTTCGACGACCTGAGGAAGCGTCAGCGCCCACGGATGAAATCCGAAGATCCGCGCGGACAGCGCCTGCGGCCAGAGAAATCCCGGCAATTTGTCGAGAGTGATGGAATTACCCGGATCAAAAGAGCCGAAGAAAAAGGCCTTCCAGCTCTCCGTCATACTCCGGGCGGCATTCGCATAGAACGTGTGGTATTGGCTGTGACCGATCCCCCAGGTGTAGAACACGGCGGCGAGCACCGTGATGACCAGCAGCGCAGGACGCGCGTACGCCGGCTGGTCAACGGGGGACCGCCACGGCGCACGACGGCCGACACGCATGAGGACGGTCGGGTCGAGAACAGTCGTAGGCATGCACAGCAGTGTTCGACACAGCGCGGGCCCGCACGGCCCGTGCACCGCGGTTCAAGAGAATTCTCATGAGAATCAGGAGATCCCTTTAACGGATCCTGACGGGACTTCACACTACGAAGAACCGTTCATTGCCTGCCGTATAAAATGCGTGCGTCAGGGTGTCTCCGGGCGCGGCTCCTCCGCCGGTGTGTCGTGTGCCCTGCCCGCGGACTCGGTGTGCGAGAGGGCGGCGAGGAGCTTCAGCTTCTCGTCGCTGTCACTGTCCTTGTCGGGGTAGTACACGACCAGGATGACGTCGTCGACGGGGAGTTTGTCGCGGTGGAGGCGTAGTTCACCGACGACGGGATGGTGGACGGTGGTCGTACCTCCGTCGAGACTGCGGACGTCGTGACGGGCCCACAGGGTACGGAAGCGATGACTGGACAGTGCGAGTTCGCCGACGAGCTCGACGAACCGGGGGTTTTCGGTGTCGTCCCCGACGGTGGTGCGAAGGGCCGCGACGAAGTCGGCGGTGGCTTTCGCCCAGTCCTGGTGGAAGGCCTGTTCCTCGGGGTCAAGGAGGAGAGAACGCAGCCGGTTCTGGCCGGGCCGCAGGCGGGGGGAGAGCGCGACGGCCATGGGGTTGGAGGCCAGCACGTCGAACGCGCGTCCTTCGACGAACGCGGGGATCTGAAGGTGGGCCAGCAGCTCGTGCACCCGCGCCGGTACGTGCTCGGGCCGCTTTCGGCGTGGCTTCCTGGGGCGTGCTGCCGTGAGGCCGAGCAGATACGTCTGTTCGATGTCGTCGAGCCGCAGGACGCGCGCGAGCGATTCGAGGACCTGGGGTGAGGGGTTCCTGTCACGGCCCCGTTCCAGGCGGAGGTAGTAGTCGGGGCTGATTCCGGCGAGCAGGGCGACTTCCTCACGGCGCAGGCCGGGCACGCGGCGGTTGCCGCCGGGCGGGAGTCCTGCCTGCGCCGGGGAGACCAGCTCACGCCGGGCACGAAGATAGCTGCCGAGCCGGTTACCGGATTCCTCGTCCTTCATACCGACACCGTAATCCGGTGCGCGTGTCCCAGCGGGGGCCCTGGCAGGACCAGGGAAGAAGGGGGCTCTCCCCCACCCGGCCGGTGCCGTCGAGGCTGCGTCGTGAAAGAGACAGAGAGCGTCGCTGCGTGCGCCGGGAGCCGGCACGTCGGCGGCGCCCCGGACTGAAGGGAAGACCTCGTGGATCTCTCCAACCGCACCGTTCTCGTCGTCGGCGGAACCTCGGGCATCGGGCGAGAGCTGGCCCGGCGGTTCGCCGCGGCGGGCAGCACCGTGGCCGTCGGCGGCCGCAGCCCGCAGGCACTCTCGGAACTCGCCGAAGAAGGCTTCGGCACGATCGGTGTCGATGTCACCGACAGCGCCTCCGTGGCAGCGGCCCGTGACGCCGCGCTCGCCCGGTACCCCGAGCTGGACACCGTGGTGACGATGTCGGGCGTCATGCTCTTGGAGGACCTGCGCGACCCCGCGCACTTCGAGGCGACGCAGACGACGATCGACACCAACCTGCTCGGCACCATCCGGGTCATCGACGCCTTCACGGAGCACCTGGTCCGGCGGGGTGCAGGCACCTTCATCACCGTCACCTCCGGCATCGCCTTCCTGCCCTTCCCGCCCATGCCCGGCTACGCCGCCTCGAAGGCCGCGGTGCACGCCTACTCCGAGGCGCTGCGCGCGCAACTCGACGGCACCGGTGTCGGCGTCGTCGAGCTCGTCCCCCCGGCCGTCGCCACGACGGGGTACGAGAAGGTGAGCCCGCACGCGTTGCCGCTCGACGACTTCGCCACCGAGGTCATGGACCTGCTCTCGCAGGACCCCACCCCCCACGAGATCCTCGTGAAGGGCGTCCTCATGCACCGCTGGGCCGAACGCGACGGCACCTACGCCGACCTCGTCGCACAGCGCTCCCTGGCCCTGACCATGCTCCCCGGCCGCCAGCGCTGACGCCTCCCTCCCCTGGGGCCCACACGAGCCCGGAGGACGGGGGCAGGAGAGCACTGGAGGGGCTGGTCGAACAGCGAAGTGCCGCCCCACCAGCCCCCGTTGCGACCTGCCAGCCGGGCAGGTCGCCGTAGGCCGTCAGGCATCGGCGGCAGAACTCCGGTTGGCGGGTGAACGCCGGGCCCAGGGAGATGAGCAGCACGTTCTGCGCGTCACCGGACGGGTCCAGTCGGCGGTGCCCGCCGCCGGGTCGAAGCAGGGTCCGACGAAGGTCACCGTGTCGGTGTCGACCCGGTCGGCGTGCGGCTGCATGGCCCGGGTGATCAGGGCCAGGGCCCGTGAGGGCCGGCCGGAAGAAGGCGTCCACGTCGGTGGTGGACGCCCCGCAGTCGGCGAGCCAGCGTGCGAACCTCGCCCGGTAGGCGTCGGCGGCACGCGACTGAGCGATGCCTGGACGGCGTTGGCGAGGAGGAGGTCCATCACGGCGATGGGGTCGTCAGGCCGGTTGTTGTCGGCGGCCGGCAGCACGGACGTGCAGACGACCGGTTCGGCGTCGGTGGCCGTGATCAGGTCGGTGACCACCGGGGTCGTTGGCGTGGGTCACACGGTGGCCGCGGCCCACCAGCTCACGGATGATCTCGAGGCTGGGCAGGACGCGGCTGACGGCAGGGCCACCGACCATCGCGATGTGCGCACGCGGAGGGACTCGGAGCCGTCACGCATGCGGAACCCCCTCAGGAGCGACGACTTTCGGCGACGGCCACGCGGCCTGATCGCAAGGACGCCCTGCCGCGGGCCGGGCTGCCGAGGGACTGTGCGAGGGTGAGGAGGTCGTCGTCCGACAGCACCCACAGGCCGTACTCGGCGAGAAGTGCTGCCATCTGCTGGGGCGTCCACAGCGAACGCCACGGCTCGCCCGCTGTGACGGAGCTGCCCAGTACGCGTGTCAACAGCCGTCCTGCGGCCGCCTTCGCGGACGGCGCCTGGTAGTTGACGACGAGTGCGCCGCCCGGCACCGTCCGGGCGGCGAGGGCGGCCACCGTGGCGCGCACCTCGTCGCGCGTGAGGTACGGGACGACGCCCTCCCACAGCCATGTCGTCGGCGCGGACGGGTCGTGCCCGGCGGCATCCAGCGCCGCACCGAGATCGTCGACAGCGAAATCGACCGGCGTGAACCGCACCGAGCGGGCGACGGGCGGCGGCCCGGCGGCGGGAAGACCGTCCTCATCCGCTCCGCGCAGTGCCGACGCGGCCCCGGTGAGACGGGCGCGCTTGTCCTGCTGGGAGGCCGGATGGTCGACCTCCCACACGTCTGTCCGTGCGAGCTCGGGCAGGCGCCACGCGCGGGTGTCCAGACCGGCGCCGAGAATCACCAGTTGGCCCGTCAGGCGGGCGCGCAGAGCCTCATCGATCGCCACCGTCCGCGGCACGACCACCTCGGCGCACGCCCGCACACTCTCGTACACGGTGCGGGCCTGCCAGCCCTTCGGCGGAGTCCGCGCGCGTACCTCGTCCACGGGCCCGCGCTCCGCGTCGCGCAGCAGCCGTACCGCCACCGGATCCGCGAACCGGCCGGCAACGGCTCTCCCGTCCGCGACCGCCCGCCCCTGACAGACCAGCACCGCCGTCCGGCTCGCCGCACGCCCGCTCTCGCTCATGGAGCCACATTGAACACCACGCCCCGCTCCGCCCCACCTCGGCAAGAAGGGGAGATGGGCTTGCGCATCGCCCTGCCGTGAGCGGGCCGGCGGTGCCGGCGAGTCGATGGACGAGGTGTCCGCCGCGTACCGTCACGGCACTCACGGCACTCACGGCACTCACGGCGGGCAGGTCGGCCTTGGGTACGTCCGAAACTCCCCGGGTTTCACGGCAGACGCTGCCGACGTCGGCGCGGCGCAGGCGGCGGCCACCTCCGCCTGCACCGGCTGCGCGTCGTCGTCGACCTCCCGGGCCGCGGCCGGCGCCGTCCGCGGGTCGTCCCAAGCCCTCTGGGTCGCGAGGTCGTCCGCGGTCGTCACTTCGAGTCGCCGGCGATCGCCGCGGCCGGATCGGTCCTGTCCGGCAGGGCGACGGCGAGGGCCGGGTCGATCGCCTTGATTGCTTCGTTCAGGGCGACGGCCGCGAAGTAGGCGGTGTCCGTGCTGATGTTCACCGCCGAGTAGCCGGAGTAACGCGCCTTGACACCCAAGGCGTTGATGTACGCCATCTGGAAGCGTTCCTGCTGTCCTTCCCAGTCCCGGCTGGTCGAGACCCGCGTGAAGCCACCGCCTCCGGTGGTGTCGCCCGCATACGCCGAGACCTTCTTCGCCGCGGCGAGCACCGACGCCAACGGGCCGTAGCCGCTGAAGTCCGCTCCCGCTGAGGTCACCGTCACGGTGGTCGTGACCGGTGGCAGGCTCGGGTTGGCCGTACTGGTGCCGGTGATGGTCACCGTGCCCGCCCCGCGCGCGATCACGAGCCCGTTCTTGTCGACCATCGCCACGTTCTGGTCGCTCGACCGCCAGGTGATCCGCCGGTCGTAGGCGTTGGCCGGCGACACCGCGGCAGTGAGCTGCAGCCGGTTCGTGCCGGTCACCTTGCCCGTGTCGGCGCTGGTGGACGCCGGCCCGTAGATCGTCGCTTGCGGTGGGCTGAGCAGCTCCAGTCCGGTCGGGACCGTGGACACGTCGGCGACCGTGACGTGCATCGTCTGGCGAACCCCGTCGTCGGACAGGCCGCCGTGCGCGACACCGCGCGCGGTGATCGTCACGTTCGCGACCTTGCCGCCGCCGGTGCCGACCGCTTGGAGCGTCGCCGTCCCGCCGGACCCGGTGACCTTCACGACGTGGCTGTTCGAGGACTTCCACACCACCGTGTCGCCCGGCTTGCCGCCCTCCAGCGCGGCCGTGACGGTGCCGGTGCCCGCGGGGGCCTGGTGGTGTGCGCTGTCGTAGACCAGTGTCGTCGAGTACGTGGACAGCGAGATGCCGGTGACGGTGTGGGCGTGGTCGGTGGTGTCGACCATCACCATGTACCGCTTGCCCTGTTCGGCGTCGAACACGAGCTTGCCCTCCCGCACGTCGTAGTCGACGCGCTCGCCCAGCGTGTTGTCGGCGTTGACCAGCTGGATGACGGGGCGGCCGCCGGTCCACGGGTCGACCAGCGCGATCTTCCCGTCCCGCTTGCTGGTCAGGTCCACGTAGGACACCGCGCCCTGGTCCGCGTCGAACGCGCTCGACACCTCGACGTCGCCCTTCGCGCCCAGCCGCTCGTAGCTCACCGACCAGGTCCGGTCCCAGTTCGGGAACACCGACAGGGTCGTCGGCATCCGGGGCGTGGTGCTGCTCTGCAACAGCATCGCGTTGACGCCTTCCATCGCGCCGACGGTCTCGACCGCGCCACCGCTGCCGTAGTAGGTCAGGTTGCTGGTGCGCACCTTGGCCTTGAGCACCGTCTTGAACTTCGCCAGCAGGTCGGCGGCCGGCCAGCCCGCGTGCGCCGCGATCGGGAACACCTTGGGGAAGCCGTTGTTCTGGCTGCTCCAGCCGGCGAACCCGGTGGCCGCCCAGGAGTTCATGTACGCGAGCGTGTTGCGGACCTTGCCGAGCAGTTCCGGGTCCCCGTCGAGCTGCTGCACGTTCTCGAAGGGGAAGACCACGCCCTCGAGCTCGACCGGCTGGTCGCCCGGCTCGATCATGTCGACGTGCGCCTGGTTCGGCGACTGGTAGTCGGTGGCCGTCAGCGTGGGGACGAAGTCGTCGTTGTTGTTCGCGGAGAAGACGCCCTTGGGCAGCTCGGCCTGCGGGAACGCCGTGTGCTCCGCCAAGTCCCGCCAACGGGCGACGGTGGCCTGGGCTTCGCCCATCTCCCGGGCATGCGCGGAGAGGAACGTCGACAGGTACTTGATGGCGCCGATGTCGAGATCCGGGTTGATGTCGGCGGCGTCGCCCTCGTGGATCGAGGAGCCGATCACCGAGTAGTGGTACTGCCCGTTCCCGTCGTCCTGCTTCAGCACGTAGGAGCTGTAGAAGTCGAGCAGCTGCCTGAGGTACGGATAGAGCACCGTGCGCAGGTACTGATCGTCCAAGGTGTACTCGTAGTACGAGAGCATGTTGATCGCGGCGAAGAAGCCGTTCGACTTCTGGTCCGTGGACCCCGAGCTGAACCCGTAGACCGGCACGGGTGCCTTCGGGTTCAGTGCCGGCTGGTCGCTCGCCAGCAGGTGGAAAGGGGACAACGTCCGTACGTGCACGGCGCCGTCGTGCCCCTGCGCGGCGGCGTTGTTCCGCTGCCACGGCAGGTCGTAGGCGATGACCCGGTTGTACGGCACTTCGGTGTCGATGCGGTTGCTCGAACCCGCCGCGTAGTACTGCGCCTGCTGGTTGTAGTTGAGGAAGTACCGGCCACCCCAGCCCACGTTGTCGGCGGGCACCCACTCGCCGTACATCGAGCCCGGCAGATTCTGCGGATTCACCTTGCCGTTGGCGCTCGTCGGCCGGTTGGAGCTGCCGAGCACGTACAGCGATCCATAGTAGTACTGGGCGACCTCCGGATCGGTGAACTGGACGTAGCTGCGCAGCCAGTAGTCCTTCCACCATGCCCGGTGCTCAGCCTTGAGCCGGTCGACGGCGCCCTGCGACGCGTACGCGCGCACCCCGTCCACGGCGTCCTTCTGGACGTCCGAGACGCTCTTGATCGTGTTGTAGTCGCCGCTGCTGCTGCTCAGGTAGGTGACCAGGGACGTGGTCGCGCCCGGCGCGACGGTGACGTTCCCGGACTCGCCCAGCGAGTTGTAGTACTTGCCCTTGTTGCTGTCGTAGTAGTCGTTCGCTTCGATCTGCTCACGCGGGTTCGCGAGCTCGGAGCCGACGACGGTCGTCGCGGTCGCCATCCGGCTGCGATAGCCGCTCGTGTTGGTGGTGGTGCTGTCCCGCGTCGTCCACAGGACGGGACCGGCCTGCGAGGATTCCACTCCTCCGGTGTACGGGTAGGTCTTCTGCGCGTCGGTGAGGTCGGTCGCGCTGGAGTTCGCGTACGCCATCGCCGGGACCCACTGCTTGATCCTGAGCGTCACCGGCCCGGTGCCGTTGTTGCGGATCTCGGTGACGAAGACGTTCGCGGTGTCGGCGGTCCACGAGTCCAGTTGGAGCGGCGCGTCGGCACCTTGGTCGTCCTTGAGCTCCATGTCCGTGGTGACCTGGGCGTTGAGGATGTCCTGCTTCATCGAGAACGCGCTCGCCGCGTCGGTACCCGCCGCGCCGGTCGGCCAGACGTCCAGCCCGCCGCCGGACAGGATGCCCGCGTTGTCCTTGACCGAGCTGCCCTGCGCGTGCAGCGTGCCCCAGAAGTCGTTCTTGCCGAAGTAGAGCTGCTGCGCGGTGTCGGACACGCCCGCGGCGACGGCGCCGATGTCGCCGTTGCCCATGAGCTGGCCGGTCGTGTAGCTGCCCTTGTCCACGTCGCCGATCTTCAGTGGCGACGTCACCGAACCGGAGATGCCGGACAGGATCTTCTGGAGCTGGGTCCAGTCGTCCTGGCGGAGGTGGTCGAGTACCGCCTGCGGCACCGTGAAACCGTGGTGGACGGACGGCCCGACGTCCGCGGCCACCGCGGGGGCGGTCGTGAGAGCCCCGACCATCGCGAGCGCGGGTATGACCGCTAGATGACGTCTCACATCAGCTCCCCTTGGCCATCGACACTTCACGAGCGGCGGCTACCGATGTCTGCTACGAGGCCGTAAGCCGAGAGTATGCGGAGGAGATCCGATGTCCGTCAACGATTCGAGCCTTGATACGCGGCAGTTGACTCTTTCAGTTGAGGTGATCTGACTAGTGCTCCGATGTATATGGCCTTGTGGCGGTCACAACGGGCTTGCTGCTCGCTGCACCCGAACCCGGCTTTTCACCCTGCTCCGAGCGTGACGGGTCCCAGATCGGAAGGCAGGCGGCCGGCAGCGATCGCCACAGCCTCTTCCGCTGTCGCCGCCTCGGCAAGGCCCTCACCCATCATGTTGGTACTGACGGCAAACGGCTTCTGCCGGTGGGCGGCCAGACAGAGCCGAACAACAGTGAGTCGCGGACGGGTGCTGGTGGAGAACCGCAGGGTCCAGTGACTGGTGAAGGGGTAGAGCCTCCGCAGTGCCGGCTCGGCATACGCCGCCTCGATGAGCGCGCGGTACTCGGGCCAGTCCACTTCGCTGGCCTCGGTGAGCAGGTGCTGCCACTCTGATTCCGTCAGTCGCGCCGGATCGTGGTCCGCCACCTCGAAGCGACCGGTGAGGTGCACGAACGGAGCGACCTCCCGGACGGCAGTCAACTGCTCACCGCGGTGCCAGGCATGTGCAGCCTGCACGATCTGGGCCAGCTCCTCTGTATCTCCTTCGACAAGGGGCAGGTCCTGGAACGACTCGCACCCGCGGATCGACCAACGCCGTTCGACCGCCCAGGCGTTGATGGCCATAACAGTCCGGCGCGAAGCCGCGCTCGTGACCGAAGCAGCTCGCAGTGGGTCGGCTTCGGAGACCGTGAACGACACGGAAAGGCCGTCTCTGTCGGCCACCGCCTGAAGTGCAGCGGCAAGGCTGCCTTCAGTCGCGATGTCGGGATACAGAGCGGCGGGATCCTGGGTCGCGGCCATACGTCACGATACAAGCCAGGATGCGAGCGTTGGGGAACAGCCGCGAAGGGATGGTCGGAGGCCGGCGTGACACGGCAGGATGCCCCGTATGGCATTGCCCACGCCCGAGTTGCACACTCCGCGCCTGCGACTGCGGCCGTTCACCGACGCCGACGCGGCGCCGCTCTACGCCCTGCACAGCAACGCCCACGTGCTGCGCTACTGGGACTCCCCGCCGTGGACCGAACCTGCCCGCGCCCAGCGCTTCCTCTCGACCTGTCGGACGATCGAAGCGGAAGGCACCGGAGCGCGGGTGGCCGTCGACCGCGTCCGTGACGGCGCGTTCCTCGGCTGGTGCGGCCTGGTCGGCTGGAACCCGGACTTCCGCAGCGCTTCCCTGGGCTACGTCTTCGACGTCACCGCATGGGGCCACGGCTACGCCACGGAGACCGCGCACGCCGTCCTGCGGTGGGCGTTCGACACCCTGGACCTGAACCGCGTCCAGGCCGAGACAGACACCCGCAACGCGGCTTCCGCCCGGGTCCTGGAGAAGCTCGGCTTCGTCCACGAAGGCACCCTCCGCGAGAACTGCGTCGTCAACGGCGACGTCTCCGACTCCTGGGTCTTCGGCCTCCTCCGCCGCGAGTGGCCCCCGACAGCAACGCCGCCGGCCGGCCGCTGGACCCGCTGCGTTCGATCGCGGGAGCGCGGATTCGGGTGAGCCCCTGGCCCGTCCGGACGACGTGGCACACTGGCGGCTCGGGCAGCGGTGAGCGGGAGGTCATCCGATTGGGTCTGGAGATCGAGAGCAGGCCGTCGGAGCTTCCGTACATCGAGCGGGTATGGCGCAGCCGCAGCGACGAAGTGGGCCGGATGACGTCGATCGCGGCATCGCACTGGGAGCTCGTCTTCTGGGAGCACCACGGCCAGGTCCAGGCGGCCGTCCTGGGTCCAGAACCCAAGGCACGCCTGGCCCCCGTCCCCGAGAACGCCACGTTCTTCGGCATCAGCTTCGCCCTCGGCACCTCGATGCCGCACGTCCCGATCAGCCGGCTCGTGGGCGGCAGCGCGGAGATACCCGACGTGACGCGGCGCTCCGTCTGGCTGAAGGGCTCGGCCTGGCACCCGCCCGATTACGACAACGCGGAGGCGTTCGTGCGGCGCATGGTGCGCGAGGGCATCGTGGACCGCGACCCGATCGTGCCCGCCGTGCTCGACGGCGCCGCACCCGATGTGTCGGAACGCACGCTCCAGCGCCGCTTCGTCGCGGCGACGGGTCTCACGCGGGGCGCCATCCGGCAGATCCAGCGCGCCCGCGAGGCGGCGGTACTGATCCAGGACGGTGTGTCGGCCCAGGACGTCGTGCACCGGCTGGGCTACTTCGACCAGCCGCATCTGGCGCGGTCCTTGACCCGGTACATCGGCCGTACGGCCACTCGGCTGAGCTCTCCGGACAGGACGGAGCCCCTGTCGCTTCTGTACAAGACCTCGACCACGACGCCCGCGTAGTTTTCCTGACGTAGCCGACGGGATCGGCTCGTCCCGGCCACCGGAGCATCCCGGCCGGGACGGGCGGACGACCCCGAACTCATCACGGAGGAATCATGCGCAAGGTCGTTTCAGGTCTGTTCGTCTCCCTCGACGGCGTCGTCCAGTCGCCGAACGAGTGGCAGTTCGCCTTCGACGAGGAAATGGGCGCGGCACTGGGGAGGACGCTGGAGACGGCCGACACGATTCTGCTGGGCCGGGTGACCTTCACCGAGTGGGCCGGATACTGGCCGACGGTGACCAGCGGTGAGGACGCCGGTTTCGCCAAGTGGATCAACGATTCGCCCAAGTACGTCGTCTCCTCCACCCTCGACAGCGTCGATGACTGGGCGAACAGCACGCTCGTCAACGGCGATCTGGCGGCCGCGATCGAGGAGCTCAAGGCGGGAGAGGGCAAGGACATCACCGTCGCGGGCAGCCCGACACTGGTACGTTCGCTGCTGGAGCAGGACCTGCTGGACGAACTGGTCCTGCTGATCCACCCGGTGGTGGCCGGCGAGGGCCGCAAGAAGCTGTTCGCCGACGATGCCGCCCTGCGGAAGTTGGAGCTGGTGAGCGCCCAGCCGACCAGCAGCGGAGTGATCATCGCGACCTACCGTCCGGCGCACTGACCACTGCTCGGCGCGGGCTCGCTCCAGGGAGGCCGACCGCGTGCTCGTGGGGAGCGGAACCCAAGCGTCCCAACAGGGCTGAGCGGGCGGCGCACCAGCTGATCAGCGCCCCGAAGCGGCTGCCCGTCGGATGAGCGCCGTCGCACCACCGCTGGTCCACCGCAGAGCAGGCCGCCCCCGAGGGGCCCGTACGGCCCGAGCCGTACGGGCCCCTCGGGTCTGCCCGGCCGGCGCACGTTTATGTCATGGGCATTGCAATTACGTGGCACGCCGCCGGGAAGTCTGGCGGAGGACATGATCGCCGTCCAACAATCTCCTGGTCGTTCATGGCCGTCAGAAAGCAAAAGACTCATGCCCAGATCCGGCACACCCCGGCCGGTCCCGTACGCGGCCACCACCGCCGCAACACGATCCTCCGGCAGTAAGGCGGGCATGTGATCCGTCATGTGACACGCAGGGCCGCGGGATGGCTGGCCATGATCGTCGTCGCCACCAACGTGACGTACCTGCTGGCTGCGTGGTTTCTCGACCCGAGGTCCAACTACCGCGGGCTGCGGCCCGTCCGCACGGAGGACCAGATCGACCGCGCCCTGGCGCCGTACAACCTGGACCCACGGGTCCCGTTGCCCGACCGGTGGTGGCACTGGTTCACCGATGTGGTCCTGCACTTCGACTGGGGGAAGTCCCCGGTCGGGGCACCGGTCAACTCCGAGATCGGCTTCCGGGTCGTGGTCAGTGGCCAACTGGTCACCGCGGCCACGCTGTTGTCGGTGGTGGCCGGCGTGGCGCTCAGCGTGTTCACCGCCTCCCGGCAGTACGGCTGGTGGGACCGCATCAGCCAGCTCGTCTCGGTCTTCCTGTTCAACGTACCGACGGCCGTCGCGGCACTGGCGGTCGTCCTGGCCGGCATCTGGCTGAACCAGCATCTCGGGTGGCGCTTCCTGTACGTCGCCGGCGAGAAGTCCCCTACCGTCAGCGGTCCCTGGCCGACCGTCGCCGACCGGTTCCAGCACCTCGTCCTGCCGACGCTGAGCCTGACGCTGCTCGGCTACGTCGGCTACCACCTGACCCAGCGCTCGCTGCTGCTGGACAGCATCGACTCGGACTACGTGCGCACCGCCCGCGCCACCGGACTGACACGCGCCCAGGCGATCCGCCGGCACGCGCTGCGCGCCTCGCTGATCCCGACCGCCACCTCAGTGGCCTTCAGCATCCCGGCGATCTTCACCGGCGCGGTGATCACGGAGACGGTCTTCGGGTGGAACGGCATGGGCCAGTACTTCGTCCAGACCATCGCGAAGAACGACGTGCACGGCGCCGTCGCCGTCGCGGCCTTCGGAGCCGCCATGACGGCGATCGGCGCGGTCCTGGCCGACGTCGCGGTCGTCCTGCTCGACCCCCGGGTCCGGGTGAGCTGACATGACGACCACGGTGACGCCCCTGCCCGAGCCGTCCGGCCCCCGTACGGTGGACCGCGCCACCGCGCCCGGTACCGGCGGCGGACGTCTGTACCTGCGGAGGTTCGCCCGCAACCGCCCGGCCCTGCTGGGCGTCGCGCTCTTCGCCCTGCTGGTCCTGTTCAGCGCGTTCGGCGGCCTGTTCACGCACTTCGCCTACACCGACGTGGACTTCACGGCGCTCACCCGACCGCCCGGCGGGACGCACTACTTCGGCACCAACCAGGGTGGCAACGATGTCTACGCCGAGGCCGTGCACGGCCTCCAGCGCTCCCTGGTGATCGCGGTCAGTGTCTCCGTGCTGACGATCGCGCTCGCCGCCGTGATCGGCGCGGGGGCGGCCTACTTCGGCGGACGCGTCGAGAAACTGACTCTGATGGTCATCCACTTCCTGCTCGTCGTGCCGTCGTTCCTCATCCTGGCCCTGGTCTCGCACCACCTCGCCGGTGACTGGCGCGTGCTGATCCTGGTCCTCACCGTGTTCGGCTGGATGTCCACGGCACGGGTCGTCTGGTCGGTCTCCACCTCGCTGCGCGAGAGGGACTACGTCCTGGCCGCGGAGTTCATGGGGGTGCGGCCCTGGCGGATCGTCCTGCGGCACATCATCCCCAACCTCGGTTCCCTGCTCGTCGTCAACCTCACCCTGGGAGTGGTCGCCACCGTGCTCAGTGAGACCGCCCTGTCCTTCCTGGGCTTCGGAGTCCAGCCCCCGGACGTGTCGCTGGGCACGATGCTCGCCGACGGCTCCGGCACGATCACCAGCGCACCGTGGCTGTTCGGCTACCCGGCCGCCCTGGTGGTGCTGCTGACGGTGTCCATGACCCTCATCGGGGACGGGCTGCGGGACGCACTCGACCCGACGTCCGTCACCGGCGCCGCGGGAGGCCGGCGATGACGCTGACGGCCCCGGGCACGCATCCGCAAGCGGAACCCACCACGCCGGCGCCGGTGTTGTCCGTGCGGGACCTGAACGTCTCTTTCCCCTCCGAAGCCGGTCCGGTACGAGCCGTACGGGACGTGAGCTTCGACGTCCGCCCCGGGCGCACGCTCGGCATCGTGGGCGAGTCGGGGTCGGGCAAGTCCGCGACGGCGATGGGCATCATGGGACTGCTGCCCGGGTCCGCGAGCGTTTCGGGCCGGGTGCTGCTGGGCGGCCGCGACCTGGTCGGGCTCGACGACCGCCGGCTGTCCGCCGTGCGCGGCAACGACATCGGCATGGTCTTCCAGGATCCGCTGTCCGCGCTGACCCCCATCTTCTCCGTCGGCCGGCAGCTGTCCGACGCTCTGCGCGTCCACCAGAAGCTCACCAAGCAGGCCGCGTGGAACCGGGCCGTCGAACTCCTCGACCTGGTCGGCATCCCGGACCCGCGGCGCAACGCGCGGTCGTTCCCGCACGAGTTCTCCGGCGGCATGCGCCAACGCGTGGTCATCGCCCTCGCGATGGCGAACTCGCCGTCGGTCATCGTCGCCGACGAGCCGACCACCGCCCTCGACGTCACGGTGCAGGCACAGATCCTCGGTGTCCTACGGACGGCGCAGGCCGAGACCGGCGCGGCCCTGGTGCTGATCACCCACGATCTCGGGGTGGTCGCCGGATACGCCGACGACGTCGCCGTGATGTACGCGGGCCGGATCGTGGAACAGGCGACCGCCCGGGAGCTGTTCGCGCGGCCGACCATGCCCTACACCATCGGACTGCTGGGGGCGGTCCCCCGACCCGAGGCGCGGGCGGACCGCCCGCTGGTGCCGATCGCGGGCGAACCACCGTCCCTGGTCGGGCTCGCGGCAGGGTGCTCCTTCGCGGACCGCTGTCCCGCCGCCGTCGGGCCCTGCCGCACGGACGAACCGGAACTGATCACGATCCCCGGACACGGTCAGGTGGCCTGCCTGCGCGCCGACGAGATCGCCGACGGCACGTTGGCAGCCGACTCGCTCTTCCCGCAGGCGGCAGAGGCCGAAGGGCGGGCCGCCCCCGGCCCGGGCGCCGGTGCCGAGACGGTGCTGCGGGTCGCGGGCCTGACCAAGACGTTCCCGCTCACCAAGGGAGCCCTCCTCAGACGCCGGGTCGGGACGCTGCACGCGGTCAGCGACGTCAGCTTCGAACTGCGGGCCGGCGAGACCCTCGGTCTGGTCGGCGAGTCCGGAAGCGGAAAGACCACCACCCTGCTGGAGATCATGCGGCTCGGGCGACCCGAGCACGGTCTGATCGACATCGCGGGCACGAACGTCGCCGCCCCGGCCTCCGCCGACCAGAGGCGGAGGCTGCGGCGCGCCGTGCAGATCGTCATGCAGGATCCCATGGGATCGCTCGACCCGCGCCTGCCCGTCTTCCAGCTCCTCGCCGAACCGCTCCAGGCGGTGGGCGCGGACCGGCCGACGATCCGGACCCGGGTCAGCGAACTCCTCTCCCTGGTAGGACTGGACGCCTCGGTGGCGGACCGCTTCCCAGCGGCCCTGTCCGGCGGACAGCGTCAACGCGTGGGCATCGCACGGGCGTTGGCGACCGAGCCGCGGATCGTGATCCTGGACGAACCCGTGTCCGCCCTCGACGTCTCCGTGCAGGCCGGCGTCATCAACCTGCTCACCCGGCTGAAGCGCGAACTGGGGCTGGCGTACCTGATCGTCGCGCACGACCTCGCGGTGATGCGCCACGTGTCCGACCGCATCGCGGTGATGTACCTGGGGCACATCGTGGAGACCGCCGGCACCGAGGAGCTCTTCGCCGACGCCCAGCACCCCTACACGCAGGCGCTGCTGTCCGCGATCCCGGTACCCGATCCGCAACGGGAACGCACCCGCGAGCACATCGTGCTGGAGGGTGAGCAGCCCAGCGCGTCGCGCCTGCCGCAGGGGTGCGTCTTCGTCGACCGCTGTCCGCTCCACCGGCTGCTCGACGACGGACTGCGGCAGCGGTGTCGTACCGAGCGTCCCGCCCTGCACCCCGCGGGATCCGGCGCCGGCCACCGCTCCGCCTGCCACGCCCGCTGACCGCCCTCCCGGCCTCTGTTCCGCAGCGCCGCCGCGCCGTGCGGCGCCCCACCCCCACGAAGAAACGGATCCACTCGCCATGCGACCGAGAACCGCCCATGCCTCCGTACTCACCCTGGCCCTCGCCCTGACGGCCACCGCCTGCAGTTCCTCAGGGGCCGACGCGCCGGACGCCGGAGGGCCGGCCAAGGGCTCGACGTCCGCCGTGGCGTCGGCGAAGGTCGACTACAACCCGCAGCCCTACGACGACATCAAGGACGGAGGGACCTACACCACGCCCGGGACCTTCGACGACCAGGGCAACCCGTTCAACGCCAACGCCACCCTCACCGCCACCCGGGTGTGGTTCTGGTACAACCCCGACGTCATCACCTACTCCCCCACCGGCGACGTGCAGTACAACCCGGACTACCTGAGCGACGTCAAAGTCAGTGTCACCGGCGGCAACCAGCGAGTCGTCCTCACCCTCAACCCCAAGGCCGCCTACAACGACGGCACCCCGATCGACTGGCGGGCGGTCAAGGCCACCTGGCAGGCGAACAACGGCTCCGACAAGGACTACAACGCGAGCAACACCGAGGGGTACCGGAACATCACCTCGGTCACCCGCGGCGCCGACGACAAGCAGGCCGTCATCGGCTTCAAGGGCGTGGACCCCTGGTGGTCCAGCCTGTTCACGACGCTGCTGAACCCGAAGGCCGCCACGATGGCCAACTTCAACGACGCCTACGTGAAGAAGGCCCACCCCGAGTGGGGTGCCGGGCCCTACACCGTCGGCACCTTCGACACCAAGAGCGGCAACCTCACCTTCGTCCGGAACCCGAAATGGTGGGGGAAGAAGGGCAAGCTCGACAAGCGGATCTACGTCAACCTGGACTCGACCGCGGCGATCAACGCGTTCAAGAACGGCCAGGTCGACTACGCCGCCACGGGCAGCGCCGAGGGCCTGAAGCAGATCAGCGGCGTCACCGGCACGGAGATCCGCCGCGGCGGCAGCCCGTTCGAGTACTCGCTGTACGTGAACTCGAAGTCCGCCGTCCTCCGGGACGTGCGGGTGCGCAAGGCGCTGTTGGAGAGCGTCGACCGGACCCAGATCGCCAAGATCCAGTTTCAGGGACTCGACTACTCCGAGCCGCTTCCCGGCTCGGCGCTCCTCTACAGCTTCCAGAAGGGGTACGAGGACAACGTCTCATCGGTGATCAAGTACGCGCCCGACGACGCCAGGAAGACCCTGGAGTCCGCCGGCTGGAAGGCCGGCGGCGACGGCATCCGCGAGAAGGCCGGCACCAGGCTCACCGTCCGCTACACCCTGCTCGGCGACGACCCGCTGGACAAGGCCACGGCCAACGCGTTCGCCGCGATGCTGAAGCCGGTCGGCATCGGCGTCGACATCAAGAAGGCCGACGAGGCGGACTTCTCCAAGATCCTCAGCGATCGCGACTTCGACCTCTTCCTGTCCGGCAACCGTTCCACGGACCCCTTCGGCGCGCGCTACCTCTACCAGTTCTACGGCACCGACAGCGACTCCAACCTGACCGGTACCGGAACCCCGGAGCTGGACAAGCAGATCCACGCCGCCTCCGAGATATCCGACCCCGCCAAGCAGACCGCCCGCGCCAACGCCATCGAACGTGAAGAACTGGCACAGTACGCCTTCCTGCCCCTTTTCAGCGGTCCGTCCGTCTACGGCGTCAGGAAGGGGCTGGCCAACGTCGGCGCCACGATCTTCGGCACACCTCTGCCGGAGACCGTCGGCTGGCAGAAATAGGGCACGAGCGCGGCGGTCGCCCGGCGTGTCCGGTTACGCTGCGCCCGTGTCACAGTCGGCCAGGAAGGGGCGCATCAGGGAGAGCAGGGCTTCCGGCCGGTGCAGCGGGATGATGTGGCCGCAGTCGTCGATGAGGTGTCCGGTGAGATCGTCGGTGACGGGACGGAGTTGGTGTTCCAGCGCCGAGCCGACGGGGCGGGCGCCCAGCGCCATCGTCGGCACGGTCAGGCGGCCCGTACCGACCGCCCGCTCGATCTGTGCCGCGCTCTCGGGCAGGGCCCGGTAGTACGAGAACGCGCGGCTCAACGCCTCCCGGCCGGTGTAGGCGCGGACGAAGGCGTCCCGGATGTCGGGGCGTATCCCGTCACCGAGGGTGCCGGCCCGCAGGAACCAGTCGACGTAGGCGGCCTCGTTCCCTTCCAGCACGGTCTCGGCGAGGCCCGGCGCCGCGGCGTGGAAGCCGAACCACCAGGGCGCCCCGTCGGCGAGGAAGTCCTCGGCGCCGGGCAGCCTCCCCAGCAGGGACTCCATGACGACCAGGCGCCGGACCAGGTCGGGGTGGCGCATGGCGAGGAGGAAGGCCGGTGGAGTGCCGGCGTCGACGGCCACCACGGCGGCCGAGGACACGCCGAGCGCGGCGAGGAGCGCCGCGGCGTCCTCGGCCAGGGTGCCCGCGTCGTACCCGCGGGCAGCGGGACCGCTCGCGCCGAAGCCGCGCAGGTCCGGGGCGATGACGCGGTGGCGGTTCGACAGGTCGGCCATGACGTCGGTCCACACCTGCCAGGTGTGCGGGAAGCCGTGCAGCAACAGGACGGCCGGGCCGGCTCCGGCGAGGGCGACGTTCAGTTCGACGCCGTTGACGGCGACGCGGCGCAGTTCGGGCATGGCTGGACTCCGGAGGCTGGTGTGAGGAGGTGACAAGGTCACCGTAGGGAACTAGCCTGTCTCGCCCAAGACGGCACTTTCCCTTCAGGTGGTGAGCTCCAGGTGACCACGTCGGGTTCCGACGGACAGGGCAGGCGGCCAGGTGAGCGGGGCGACCTGCTGGACCCGCGCTGTCCGACCCGCCAACTGCTCGACCGCATCGGCACCAAGTGGACGTCGATGACGGTCAAGGTGCTGGCCGAGGAGTCCCCGCACGAGGTGCGGTTCGCGGAGCTGCGGCGTCGTGTCCCGGGCATTTCGCAGAAGATGCTGTCCGCCACGCTGCAGAGCCTGGCCCGCGACGGTCTGGTGGCGCGCCGCGTGGAGCCGACCGTGCCCCCGGCCGTGCACTACCGTCTCACCGAACTGGGCCTGTCCCTCGAAGGACCGCTTTCCGTCCTGCGGCTCTGGGCCGAGACGCACATGCCGGAGATCGACCGCAACAACCGGGCTGCCGACCGGTCCTCGACGCCCTAGGCGCAAGCCCCGGCGGGCGGCCTCGTCCTGATGAGACCGCCCGCCACACCGGTCGCTCGGGGCTCCGGTGAGAGGCTGTCGGCTTGTCGCTGGGCGGAGGCAGACCGCTCCTCCGTCCGGCGCCGGGTGCGCCGCGCTCGTGTCAGGCCGGCTGCCAGGAGAGGATCGCCTGGTACTGCGACTCGACGCCGGCCGCCGCGATGATGCTCGACGGAACCTGGGCCGCTCCCGTGATGGCGTGATTGTCCTGTATCAGGACCTTCTTGTTGTCGTAGTCGGACGGGCCGTTCGGCCAGTAGTTGCCCTCGATGTCCGTGGGGTCGTACGTTCCGTCACCGGCGGTGTAGTTCACGTGTTTGCTGCCCCACGGCGAGACGTTGATGTTCCACACCGCGTTGCCGAGGATCGACACGTAGGTGGCGCCGTTGTCGGTGTACAGGACATGGCCGCCGGAGGTGTTGAGCTGGTCGTGGACCACGTTGCCGGTGACCTTCTCGCCGGTCGCCAACGAGGTGCCCGTGATGCCGTTGGTGTAGACGGCACCGCCGTCGCCGAGCAGTGACATGTGATCGTGGATGAGGTTGTTCGAGACCGTGTTGTTGTTTGAGTAGTTCGGCTGCGCGGGCAGGCTCACCTTGTCGGGCCAGCCGCCCCAGCCGATGGAGATCGCCGTGTAGGGCACATGGTCGATCTGGTTGTGGGTGATGGTCGACGTCTCGACGTATCCGGCGTCGATGGCGACCCCGCCGTGGTACTCGGCTGCGGTGTCGTAGAAGTGGCTGTCTTTCACGGTGATCCCGCTGGTGTGCTGTGCCGAGCCGGTCGGCTGCGGGATGTCCACGCCACCCAGGTCGAGACCGTTGCCGGAGATGTCGGTGAACACGCAGGCGGTGACCGTGTCGTTCTGCGAGCCGTCGCCGAGGTCCAGTCCGGCCGCGCCCAGGTGGACGAAGTAGTCGTGGTCGAAGTGGACGCCCTTGTCGTAGGTGAACCGCAACGCGCCGGGCATCTTCGTCCAGTTGCCGTAGGGGCAGGTGCCCCCTGACACGAACTGGCACAGCCCCTGGGTGGCGTAGCCGGTGGTACCGGTGACCTGGTACGTCGCCTGGATCTCGGAGAAGCCGGTGCCGGTGTTGGAGGTCGTGTAGTTCGCATAGCTGAACTGGATGCCCTGGAAGCCGATGTGATCGGGCTCGTCCGAGGCGCTGCCCGAGGTCGCCACCAGGGTGTCGAGCGAGGGTGCCTCGACGTCCGCGGTGGTCAGGTCCTCGCCGGAACGGGGTATGTAGTAGAACCGGTGCTCGTTCTTGTCCAGGTAGAACTCGCCTGGCTTGTCGAGGAGTTCGTAGGCGTTCTCGACCGCCGTCGGTGCCTCGGTGATCGACTTGCGGCCGACCAGGTTGTAGGTGCGGCCCGAGTCGTCGGTACGCATGACACGCTGCGTGGAGTTGTTCCAGCAGGGCTGGGCCATGGTGATGGCGGTGCTGGTGACCGAGGCGACCGGACAGCGCGGCTCGGTCCACAGCCCGAGTCCGCCACGGTAGACGAACTCCATCGCCGACGGATTGCGCCAGCCTGCCATCGGGTCACCGGACGCCGTGGTGTATCCGGTCGCCGTCTGTTTCACCGACACCGGCAGAGCGCCGGCCGCACGCTGGGCGCGCACGCCGTCCACGTACAGTTGCCGGGTGTCCAGGCCGGTGGGGGCTGGGGCGGACCAGATGGCGCTGCCCGCGCCGGTCCGGGCCCAGCCGGTGATCTGGACACCGCCGCTGACGACCGGGGACTGTCCGGACGCCGCCTTCCACCAGACGGTGCCGGCCGTACCGCCGCCGGAGTCGGCAGCGGTGAAGGTGAGTGTCTTGGCCAGCCTGTAGACGCCACCGGCCAAGGTCACGGTGATCGGTCCGGACGTCGACTTGTCGATCGCCCGGACCGCCGTCTGCGCCTTGGTCAGCGTCCGGAAGGGAGCGTCGGCGCTCGTCCCCGGGTTGCTGTCACTGCCGCTGGGCGAGACGAAGTAGGTGACCGCGCTCGCCGCGCGTGCGGGCAGGGTGACCGCCCCGACGGCCAGGAGCGTGCCCAGGAAGGCTACGAAGATCCTATAAGGCCCGATGAATAAGCGGAACGCACGGGCGGGCCGCACGAGGCGCACTTGCTGCCGTGTTGGAAACATGCAGGCAAAGTAGAAGCGCGATGTCGAGACGTCAATGCCGGGAGATGGAAACATCGGATCAATAATCCGGTGTGTGACGTAGGCGGTCGATACCGTGCCCGGCGGTGGCGCCCCTGGAGCGTCAGAAACCGCTCAGCGTGATCTTGCCGATGGCCCGGCCGGACTCCAGGATGCGGTGAGCCTCGCGCAGGTGCTCGGCGTCGACGGTGCCGAGATCGGTGGTGGCCGTGGTGGTGAGGATGCCGGCGTCCACCAGACGGGAGATCTGGTGCAGGATGCGGCCCTGTTCGGCCTGGTCTGCCGTCTGGTGCAACGACCTGGTGAACATGAACTCCCAGTGGAAGGAGATGCTCTTGGACTTCAGCAGCCCGATCTCGACGGGTCCGAAGTCGTCGATGGCCACGACCTGCCCGAAGGGCTTGAGGACCTCCGCGTAGGCGGCAAGGTTCTGCTCGGTGCCGGCGGTGCTGAAGACGAAGTCCACTCCGCCGGGCGCCACCTCGGCCACCTGCGGCGCGAGCGGCTTGCGGTGGTCGACGATGCGGGACGCGCCCATGCGGCGGGCGAACTCGGTGGTCTCCGGACGGGACGCGGTGCCGATCACCGTCAGGCTGGTCAGCGCACGGGCCAGCTGGGACACCATCGCGCCGACACCGCCGGCGGCCGCGGTCACCAGCAGGGTGCCGGTCCGCCGGAGGGCGCCGTCGTACAGCCCGAGGTGTTCGAAGAGGCCTTCCCAGGCGGTCAGCGAGGTCAGCGGCAGCGCCGCCGCCTCGGCGAAGGACAGGGCGGAGGGCTTGCGACCGACGATGCGCTCGTCCACGGTGTGGAAGCGGGAGTTGGCGCCCGGCCGGTCGATCGCCCCGGCATAGAAGACCTCGTCGCCCACCTTGAACGACGTCACGTCGTCGCCGACGGCGACGACCGTGCCGGCGGCGTCCCAGCCGAGGACCTTCGGTTCGCCGCCCGGATCGTTGCTCTGGCGGACCTTGTAGTCCACCGGGTTGACCGCGATGGCTTCGACCTGCACCAGCAGGTCACGCGGCCCTGGCTGCGGCACCGGCAGCGTCACGTCCAGCAGGCTCTCCGCGTCATCGACGGGCAGGCTCTTGCGGTAGGCGACGGCGGGCATGTTCTGCGGGATCCGGCTCATCTCTGTACTCCTCCTCAGGTCGCAGCGAGCGGGCCTCCGCTGCGTCGGCAACGTAACGCGCTGTAGGTAGTAACCCGCACCGCAGTCCGCGCCGACGTCGCGGACCTCGGCGACCTGGACCGGCTGTTCGCCGTCGTCGCGGAAGCAGGCGGCCTCGACGTCGTGTTCGCCAACGCCGGAGGCGGGGCGTTCGCGGCGCTGCCCGACGTCACCTGGGAACACTACGCCGAGACGTTCAACACCAACGTCGGCGGCACTCTGTTCACCGTGCAGAAGGCGCTGCCCCTCCTCAGGCCCGGCTCCTCGATCATCGTCACCAGCTCCAACATCGACGTCAAGGGCGCCGCGTCGTTCGGCGTGTACGCCGCCAGCAAGGCCGCCCTGCGCTCGCTCACCCGTAGCTGGGCCGCCGAACTCGCCGCCCAGGGCATCCGCGTCAACAGCATCGCCCCCGGCCCGGTCGAGACCCCCGGCCTCAGCGGACTGGCAGGCGACCCCGTGTCCGCCGAGCGGCTCCTCGAGAACCTCGCCGCCGGAGTACCGATGAACCGGCTCGGGCGCCCGGAGGAGATCGCCGAGACCGTACTGTTCCTCGCCTCCGACGCCAGCAGCTACATGACCGGCGCCGAAATCTACGTGGACGGCGGCGCCAGCCAGATCTGACCGACCGCGTGCCCCCGGCGGGCCGACTCCGGCCCGCCGGCCTGTCGGCTCATCGTGGCGTCGGTCGCAGCGAGGCACCGGTCTTCGCCCGGACCTCCTCCTCGGTGACGCCGGGAGCAAGTGCCCTCAGTCGCAGGCCGTCCCTGCGCACATCGATGGTGGCGAGGTCGGTGATGATGCGGTCGACCACGCCGGCAGCGGTCAGCGGCAGCGTGCAGGCGTCGACGATCTTCGGGCTTCCGTCCTTCGCGACGTGGTCGGTGAGCACCACGATGCGGCGGGCGCCGACCACGAGGTCCATGGCACCGCCCATGCCCTTCACCAGGGCGCCGGGGATGGTCCAGTTCGCGAGGTCTCCCTGGGCGCTCACCTGCAGGGCGCCCAGGACGGCGACGTCGATGTGGCCGCCGCGGATCATGCCGAAGGACGTCGCGGAGTCGAAGAAGCTCGCGCCGGGGTTGACGGTGACCGTCTGCTTGCCCGCGTTGATGACGTCAGCGTCCTCTTCGCCCGCCCAGGGGAACGGGCCGAGGCCCAGGATGCCGTTCTCGCTCTGCAAGGTCACCTGGACGCCGTCGGGTATGTGGTTGGCCACGAGGGTGGGGATGCCGATGCCGAGATTCACGTAGTCGCCGTCGTTGAGTTCGGCGGCCGCGATGGCGGCCATCTCGTCGCGTGTCCGGGGCATGGTCCGTCGCTCCTATGCTTCGACGGTCACGCGGGGACGGACCGTACGCTGTTCGATTTCCTTGACCCGCTTGTGCGCGACCACCAGACGGCTCACGTAGATGCCGGGGGTGGTGACCGACCCGGGGTCGATGAACTCCTCGAAGAGTTGCTCGGCCTCGGCGACCGTCACCCGGCCGCAGGTGGCCACGAGGGGGTTGAAGTTTCGTGCGGCGGCGCGGTACGTCAGGTTGCCCGCCTGGTCGGCGGTGTGGGCGTGCACGAGTGCGAGGTCGGCGACGATCGCCCGCTCCTGGACATGGGCGTGTCCGTCGAACTCGGCGTGCGGCTTGCCCTCGGCGACCGGCGTGCCCACGCCGGTCCTTGTGTAGAAGGCCGCTATGCCTGCTCCGCCGGCGCGCATGCGTTCGGCGAGCGTGCCCTGCGGGGAGAACTCCACGTCGAGAACCTTGTCCAGGTACTGCTGGGCGAACAGCTTGTTCTCGCCGACGTACGACGCGATCACCTTGGTCACCTGACGGTTCTCCAGCAGCAGACCGAGGCCCTTGCCGTCGACCCCCATGTTGTTGGACACGACCGTCAGCCCGGTGACCCCGCTGTCCCGTACGACTTCGATGAGGTCGTACGGGACACCGCAGAGACCGAACCCGCCGACCGCGATCGTCATCCCGTCGGTCAGCACTCCCGCCAGGGCCTCTTCCGCCGTCGTGCGCAGCTTGCTCAACACGTCCACCTCCCGCCTGGGGCGTTCACTGTCTGAGCGTCCGAGTCAACGCTCGCGTCCCCTCCACGAGCAAGAAACAGGGCTTCTGAGGGTCGGAACTGATTGCGGGGTGAGCGGGGACCACGCGGAGCGTCCACTGAGTGAACGTACGATGAGGCTATGGACACCACCCCGGGAGCCCACCTCGTCGGCAGGGTGGGCGTGCTTCTGCGCGCGCTGTCGACGGTCAACGAGGCCGGCGCGGGCACCGCCGAACTGGCGAGGGCGACGAGTCTGCCGAGGCCGACGGTGCATCGGCTCCTGGTCTCGTTGGCGGACGAGGGGTTCGTCGACCGTGACCGGCGCAGTGGTCGTTGGTTCCTCGGCCCCGAGCTGTATCTGCTCGGCGGGGTGGCCGGCAGTCGCTACGACATCACTCGCCACGCACGGGAGAGCGTGCACCGGCTGGCGGCTCTGACCGGGGAGAGCGCGTTCTTCTCGGCCCGGCGCGGTGACGAGACGGTGTGCCTGCTGCGTGAGGACGGAGATTTCCCGATCCGCTCGTTCGTGCTCTACGAGGGCGCCCGCTTCCCGCTCGGGGTCGTGTCCGCGGGCCTGGCGGTGCTGTCGTTCCTCGGCGACGCCGAGATCGACGCCTACCTGGCAGACCGGGACCTGGTGGACCGGTGGGGTCCCGCGCACGCGCCGGACGCGGTGCGGGAGCGGATCGCGCGGACCCGGATCGACGGCTACGCCGTGAACCCCGGACTCGTCGTGGAAGGCAGCTGGGGCATGGCGGCGGCGGTGTTCGACCACACCGGGCAGCCCCTGTGGGCGCTGACCGTGACAGGTGTGGAGACCCGGTTCCGCGCCGAGCGCAGACCTGAACTGGGCGCGCTCCTGCTCCGCGAGGCGCATGCGCTCGGTCGCACGCTGAACAGCGCTGCGGGGGCTCGACGCTGACCACCGCCTGGGGCGGCGCCGGCCAGGCAAGACTCCCCGGGGACAACACTCTTTTGACATAGGTATCTCTTCATAGGTAATTTGCCGACGTGACCGGAACCAGCGAGGCTCACCGGAGCCAGGACGTCGACCAGGTGGCCACCGGCCTCGTGGCGTGCCTCCCCGCGCTGAACCGGCACCTCAGGCAGAGCATCGACCGGCAGTTGCCCTATCCCCCGCTGCCCGAGCGGCAGTTGGCCCTCCTCCAGTACGTCGCCGAGCACGACGGCGCCACCGTCCACAAAGCCGCCGAGGCGCTGCGGATGGTGCCGAACAACGTCAGCACCCTGGTCACCCGCCTCACCGAAGCGGGGCTGCTCGAACGACACCGGGACGACGCCGACCGACGCGTGGCGCGTCTGCGCGTCACCGCCCTCGCGAGTCAGCGCATCGGCGAGGTGGAGAACATCGCCGCAGCGCAGCTGGCGTCCGTCCTGCGCACCCTCTCCGACGGCGACCGCGGTGCCCTCGGCTCGGCCCTCGGCGCGCTGGAGGCGCTCACAAGGCGCCTGCGCGACCGCTCTGCCTGACCGGTTCGCCTCTCTGTGCGCCTGCTGCCCCGACCGCGTCCGCGGCGGGGCCCGATCGGCCTCCCCTCGTCTGTCCACGCGCCCCCAGAGGCGCGCCAACGTCTCAAGGACGTCTCACACGTGTCTGTCACCGCTGTCCCCACAGCGCCCGCTTCCGTATCCGGCCCCGGCGCCGGCGGTCTGCGCGCCAACCCTTGGCTGACGCTGGTCGCCGTCGCGCTCGGCCTGTTCATGGTGGGTCTCGACGGCTCGGTCGTCTCGATCGCCAACGCCGAGATCGCCCGCGACCTGCACGCCACCACTCCCGAACTGCAGTGGGTCACCAACTCCTACCTGCTCGCCCTCGCCGCCACCCTCATCCTCGGCGGCAAACTCGGCGACCGCTTCGGACGCCGCACCCTCTACCTCGTCGGCGTCGTCGGGTTCACGGCCGCGTCCGTCGCGATCGGGCTCGCCGGATCGATCGAGGGCGTCATCGCCTTCCGCGCCGTGCAGGGCGCGTTCGGCGCGATGCTCATGCCCAACACCCTCGCACTGCTGCGGGCGGTGTTCCCGCCGAGGAAGTTCGGCATGGCGGTCGGCATCTGGGCGATGGTCTCGTCCGTGTCCACCGCACTCGGCCCGATCGTCGGCGGACTGCTCGTCGAGCACGTCAGCTGGGAGTCCGTCTTCTACCTCAACGCCCCCATCGGCGTCATCGCCCTCCTCTTCAGCCTGCTGGTCCTGCCACAGTCCAGGAACGAGGCCGCGGCGGACGAGAAGTTCGACGTGCCCGGCGTCGTGCTGCTCGCCCTCGGACTGCTCGCCGTCGTCTTCGGCGTCGTCAAGGGCGAGACGTGGGGCTGGACCTCGGCCGGCACGCTCGGCGCGATCGGCGGCGGCGTCGTCGTCCTCGTCCTCTTCGGCTGGTACGAGACCCGTGTCGCGCACCCGCTCCTGCCCATACGCCTGTTCCGCAACCCGGCCCTGACCGTCGGCACGGTCGTCACCGCGCTGAACTTCTTCGTCCTGCTCGGCATGATCTTCTTCGTGATGCTGTACCTGCAGAACGTGCGCGGCTTCACCCCCGTCCAGGCCGGTGTGCGCACCCTTCCGCTCAGCCTCGCCTCCATGCTGGCCTCGCCCCTCGGCGCGAAGCTCACCGAGAAGTTCGGTCCGCGCCTGACCATGCCGCTCGGGATGGTGCTCCAGGCGGGCGCCGCGTTCACGATGCTCGCGTGGAGCGCCGACTCGTCCTACCACGCCCTGTGGCCGCCCTTCGTCGCGCTCGGCCTCGGCGTCGGCATGGTGATGTCGGCGTCCTCCGACGCGATCGTCGGCAACGCGCCCGTCCGGGACGGTGGCATCGCGGGCGGTCTCCAGGCCACCTCGCTCCAGGTCGGCGGCGCGCTCGGCACCTCGGTGCTGGTCTCCCTCATCAGCAGCCGCGTCGGCGCCACCCTCGGCGGCTCACTGGCCGACGCCGGGGTACCGCACTCGGTCGCCGCCCGCCTCGATGAGGCGAAGGACGCGGTGGCCATGGGCGTCGCCCCGGTCTCCGGGACGATGCCGGCACAGCTGAGGGCCGCCGTGGCGGAGGGCAGCCACACCGCCTTCATGAACGGCGTCCACACCGCCGTCCTCGTCACCGGCGTCCTCGCCCTGGCCGGCGCCGCCCTCGCGGCCCTGGGCCTGCGCGCGCGAGGCGACGCTCGCGAGACGACGGGGCCGGCCCCGGCCGCCACCGACATCTGACCCCTCCGCGCACGCCGGCCCCGGCCGCCACCGACATCTGACCCCTCCGCGCACGCCGGCCGCGGGCCGACAGGGCCGACCTCTCGGACGGCGTGCGCGGCCGGCCCGAAGCGGGCCCTCGCCGTCAAGAACCACACACGGCGGCTCAGCTGTGTGCGACGACCGCGACGGGGGCGGCGACGTGGTGCAGGGCGCAGTGTGTGACATGGCCGACGTGGGCACCGAACGAGCCGGTGCGGATACGCCGGCCGACGACGACCAGGGAGGCGTCGCGGGAGTCGCTCACGAGGACCTGCGCGGCGCCGCCGCACCGGCTCGCCTCGATCACCTCGACGTCCGGGAACTTCTCCCGACAGGGACGCAGTGCCTTGCCCAGAAGGGAGGCCTGTCCGCGCTCGAGCGTGTCGTGGAGTTCGACGTCGCCGGGGAAGCGGTGGGAGGACGTGGGCGGTTCGGGCCAGGCGTGGACGGCCCGTAGACCGGCTTTCCGGCGAGCGGCCGCGTCGAAGGCGAATTCCAGCAGCGTGTCGTCCGGACGATCGATGTCGAGGCCGAGCACGACCGGCCGGAAGGGCGTCGCGGCGGACGGCACGCCCGCCGGGTCCATCGTGTGCTCGTCGGCGGCCTGCTCCTGCGCGCGCACCAGCACCACCGGACGCTCCGCACGGGCCACGACACCCAGACTCACCGAGCCGACCACGAACCCGTGCGCCCTGCCGAGCGCCCGGGAGCCCAGGACCAGCAGTTCGGCGAAGCCCGCCGCCTCGCACAGGACGTCGGCCACGGTCCCCGTGAGCAGCTCGGTGATCACCTCGATGCCCGGATGACGCAGCCGGATGCCGTCCGCGGACTCCCGCGTCAGCCGCTGAGCCCAGTGCCGGTAACCGTCCAGGTCCAGCAACGGGGTACGGGCCAGGTACCTGGGCGTCGGCTCCTGGGCATGCACGATCTTCAGCGGCAGGCCTCGCAGCAGCGCCTCGCGAGCCGCCCACTCGACTGCTGCCCGGCCTTCGGGCGAGTCGTCGAGGCCGACGGTGACGGTGCGGAACATGGTGCCCACCTCCCGGAGCGAGGGTTCCGACATCAGCGTGCCGCCCCGGCGCGGGCCGCATCAGGGGCCGCACGGTCCGTTCGGGGCCCGACCGGCCCTCCGCGGGGCCGTGGCCGGGCGTCCCCCGGCGGCCGGCCCCCGAGCGAGTCGCCGTTGAGAGCGCCGTCGCTCAGAATGGATCTCACGATCGACGGAGAGCCTCACCCGCGCACGAAGGTGGGGAGGGAACCATGAAGGTAGGAGTACTGACCGGCGGCGGTGACTGTCCCGGGCTCAACGCCGTGATCCGCAGCGTCGTCCGCAAGGGCGTCCAGGAGTACGGCTTCGAGTTCGCCGGCCTGCGGGACGGATGGCTGGGTGCGCTCAAGGGCAACGTGGTGCCGCTGGGCGTCCCCGAAGTGCGGGGCATCCTGCCGCGCGGCGGGACCATCCTCGGCTCGTCCCGCACCAACCCGTTCAAGCACCAGGACGGCGTGCGCCGCATCCAGGACACGCTCGCCGCGCACGGCATCGACGCCCTCGTCGCGATCGGCGGTGAGGACACCCTCGGCGTCGCCGCCGAGCTGGACCGCCAGGGAATCCCGATCGTCGGCGTGCCCAAGACGATCGACAACGACGTACCCGGCACCGACTACACCTTCGGCTTCGACACCGCCGTGGGCATCGCGACCGAGGCCATCGACCGCCTGCACACCACCGCCGAGTCGCACATGCGCACCCTGGTGGTGGAGGTGATGGGACGGCACTCCGGCTGGATAGCCCTGCACGCCGGTGTCGCGGGTGGTGCCAACGTGATCCTCATACCGGAACGGCCGTTCGACATCGACCAGGTGTGCGCGTGGGTGAGGCATCGCTTCGAGTTCCACTACGCGCCGATCGTCGTCACCGCCGAGGGAGCCCTCCCCAAGGAGGGACAGATGATCCTCAAGGACCGGTCGCTGGACGAGTACGGCCATGTGCGGCTGTCCGGGATCGGCGACTGGCTGGCCCGGGAGATCTCTCAGCGCACCGGCACGGACGCCCGCACGACGGTGCTCGGGCACGTCCAGCGCGGCGGCACGCCCAGTGCCTTCGACCGGTGGCTGGCCACCCGCTTCGGACTGCACGCCGTCGACGCGGTCAAGGACGGCGCCTTCGGGACCATGGTCGCCCTGAGCGGAACCCGGATCGTACGGGTCCCGATCCCGGGCGCCGAGGCGAAGACCAGGACGGTCGACCCGGCGCTGTACGACGAGTTCGGGGTGTTCTTCGGCTGACTCCGACGGGGTTCCCCGACCGGTCCCCTGTCAGCCTCAGGCCGCGTGCGGTACGACCGCCACCGGGCAGTCGGCGTGGTGCAGTACGGCGTGCGTGACGGGCCCCAGCCGGCCCTCACCGCCGCCCCGGCCCATGACCAGCAGGTCGGCTCCGGCTCTCCGGGACACCTTCAGGAGCGCCTCCGCAGGATGGAGGAGCACGACATCGGCGCGGACCGTCACCTCCGGATACTTCTCCTGCCAGGGCCGCAGCGCATCGGACAGCCGCAGGACCTCCTGGTCCTCCCAGGTGGCACGGTCCTCCTCGGTCACGAACAGCGTCCGGGGTGACACCGACTCGGCGGGAAAGGCCCAGGCCTGCACCACGCGGAGAACCGCTCCGCGCGTCCGGGCCGCCACGAACGCGACATCCACCACCTCGTCGACCGGGAGATACGGGTCGAAACCCACCACCACCTGAGGGACGGCGCCCGCCCGGCGTGCGCCGTCGCCGAAGCCGCCGGGCCGAGATCCCGGCACCACGACCACGGGTCGATCGGCCGCCGCCGCCACCCGGAGGGCCACCGAGCCGACCGCGAGGCCGTCGAAGCCGCCCGAGCCCCGTGCCCCGACCACGAGCAGACCGGCATCGTGCGCCGCGGACAGCAGGGTCTCCGCCGGGGCTTCGCTGCTCTGCGAGCCGTCCATGGGCAGACCCGGGTGGCAGGCACCGAGGTGGGCGATCGCCCCCTGGACGATGCGTTCGCCCACGCGGCGCAGCGTTTCCCCGGCCTGGTGGGGAACCGTGTCGCCCGGAAGGGGCGGCGGGGCGTGCACGAGGCGCAGGGCGACACCCCGCAGCGCCGCTTCCCGTGCCGCCCACTCGGCCGCGGCGAGGCTGGACTCGGACCCGTCGACGCCGGCCAGCACGGGGTGACTCATCGTGTCCTCCTTCGCCCACGGGACCCGTTCGCGCACTCCTCCACTGTTCCACGGCGAAAGCCCCGGCAGACGGGGGCGTTCGCCCGCTCGGCCCTGCCGAGTGCTCGCCCCGGCGGACGGCCGGTGAACGCGCGACGCGGCCGCACGACCATGGCACGTGCCGCCTCCCGGCGCGGGCACACGTGCGGCCCCTCCGTCGGCATCGGGTAGGAGAGCGCGAGGACCATGGCCGAAACCCAGGAACCGCTGGGCGACGAGGCCCCAGCTCACCGCACCGACGTCTCTCTCGCCCCGGAGGTCTGCACATCCAGTGCGGCCCGGCCTGCCTCGAGCCGGGCCACGGGGACCCGGAACGGCGAGCAGGAGACGTAGTCGAGTCCGACGGTGTGGAAGAAGTGGACGGAGGCGGGGTCGCCGCCGTGTTCGCCGCAGACGCCGATCGTCAGGTCGGGACGTGCGGCGCGCCCCTCGTCGACGGCGATGCGGACGAGCCGGCCCACGCCGTCCCGGTCGATCGTCTCGAAGGGCGACATGGCGAAGACGCCCTTGTCCAGGTAGGCGGAGAAGAAGGCGGCCTCCACGTCGTCGCGGGAGAAGCCCCAGGTGGTCTGGGTGAGGTCGTTGGTGCCGAAGGAGAAGAACTCGGCCTCTTCGGCGATCCGGCCGGCGGTGAGCGCGGCGCGGGGCAGCTCGATCATGGTGCCCACCGGGCACCGTACGGGCAGGCCCGACTCCCGGGAGACCTCGGCGAGGACCCGCTCCACTTCCTCCCGCTCGATGCGCAGTTCCTCGACGGCGCCGACGAGCGGCACCATGATCTCCGCTGTGGGCGATCCCCCCGCCCTGGTGCGTGCCACGACCGCTTCGGCGATCGCCCGCACCTGCATGGCCACGAGACCGGGAACGACCAGGCCCAGGCGGACACCGCGCAGGCCGAGCATCGGGTTCTCCTCGTGCATGCGGTTCACCGCGGCGAGCAGTTCGGCCTGGTGCGCATCCGGCTGCTCGCCGCGGGCCTCGGCGGCGGCGACGCGTACCGCGAGCCGGGTGCGGTCGGGCAGGAACTCGTGCAGCGGCGGGTCGAGCAGCCGGATCGTGACGGGCAGGCCGTCCATCGCGTCGAGGATGCCGATGAAGTCCTGCCGTTGCAGCGGCAGCAGGGCCGCCAGCGCACGCTCGCGCTCGGTTTCGTCGCCGGCCAGGATCATCCCCTCGATGAGTCCGCGGCGCTCGCCGAGGAACATGTGCTCGGTCCGGCACAGCCCGATGCCCTGCGCGCCGAACCGGCGGGCACGCCGGGCGTCCTCGGGGGTGTCGGCATTGGCCCGCACCTCCAACCGCCGCACCGCGTCGGCCTGTGCGAGGGCGCGTGCCACGGCGGCCACCAGGCCGCCGGACTGCTCGCCCGTCTCCAGGTACCGCATCGCCGCGGAGGCGACCAGCGGGACCGCGCCGGCGTACACGGCTCCGGTGGAACCGTCCACGGAGATGACCGTGCCCTCCTCGACGAGGGTTCCGTCGCGGGTGGTGAAGTGCCGGGCCGTGGTGTCCACGGTGACCTCCTCCGCACCGCAGACGCACACCGTGCCCATTCCCCGGGCGACGACGGCCGCATGGCTGGTCTTGCCGCCCCGGCTCGTCAGCACGGCCTCGGCGGCGACCATGCCGGGCAGGTCGTCGGGGGATGTCTCCTGGCGGACGAGGACGACCTTCTCGCCGGCGGCGGCGCGCCGTACCGCCTCGGTGGAGTCGAACACCGCGGCGCCGACCGCGGCGCCCGGCGAGGCCGGAAGACCCTGGGCGAGCGTCCGGCCTGCGGCGCCGGTGTCGAACCGCGGGAACATCAGGCGGGCCAGCCCGTCCCCGCTGACCCGGGTCAGGGCCTCCTCCGGCGTGATCTGCCCTTCCTCCACCAGCTCGGCGGCAATGGCGAAGGCGGCCTCGGCGGTGCGCTTGCCGACCCGGGTCTGGAGCATCCACAGGGTGCCGCGCTCGATGGTGAACTCGATGTCGCACAGGTCGCGGTAGTGCCGTTCCAGGACTCCCGCGTTGTCACGCAGCCGCCGGTACGAGACCGGGTCCAGCCGGGCCAGTTCGGAGAGCGGCACCGTGGTGCGGATGCCGGCGACGACGTCCTCGCCCTGGGCGTCGGCCAGGTAGTCGCCGTACAGTCCGGGACGGCCGGTGGCCGGGTCGCGGGTGAAGGCGACGCCGCTGCCCGAGTCGGCGCCCAGGTTGCCGTACACCATGCGCTGCACGGTGACCGCCGTCCCGAGGTCGTCGGGGATGTGCTCGCGACGGCGGTAGAGCCGGGCGCGCTCGCCGTTCCAGGACCGGAACACGGCGAGGACGGCGAGGCGCAGTTGCTCGGCGGGGGACGGGGGGAACGCCCGGCCGGTGTCGTCGAGGATCAGCTGTTTGTACGTGTCCACCAGGCCGGCCAGGTCGTTCGCGTCCAGGTGCAGGTCGTCGGGGGCCTCGCGGGCCGCCTTCAAGCGGCCCATGGCGTCGTCGAACCGGGCGGCGTCGACGCCCATGACCGTGCTGCCGAACATCTGGACGAGGCGACGGTAGGAGTCCCAGGCGAAGCGGTCGCTGCCGGAGGCCTTGGCGAGGCCGAGGACGGAGTCGTCGTTGAGGCCGATGTCCAGGACGGTCTCCATCATCCCGGGCATGGAGAAGCGGGCCCCGGACCGGACGGACACCAGCAGCGGATCGTCCGGCTGACCGAGCCGGCGCCCGGCGGAGTCCTCCAGCGCGGCCAGATGCCGGGAGACCTCGGCCGCCATGCCCTCCGGTTCCGCACCTGAGTAGGTGTTTTTGATCCTGCGCCGAGAAGCGAGCCTGACGAGGGACACTGCTGAGGATCAGCGATCTTGTGCAGGTTGAAGGCTGCCAGCAGGA